>DIVM01000076.1:7506-19858 GCA_002435835.1 Firmicutes bacterium UBA6132 | reverse complement strand
GAAAAAGAACATGCAAAAATCTGGTATAAATTATTGTTTGACGGAATTGCTGAAACAGCTACAAATTTAAAAGATGCTGCAGCTGGTGAACACTATGAATGGACTGACATGTATGCAGGTTTTGCAAAAATAGCTAAAGAAGAAGGATTTGATAGAATAGCTACTTTATTTGAAGGTGTTGCTGTTATTGAAAAACGTCATGAAGAAAGATATTTAGCTCTTTTAAGTAATTTAGAAAAAGAAAAAGTATTTAAAAAAGATGAAGAAGTTTCATGGATTTGCACTAATTGTGGTCATATTCATTATGGAAAAGAAGCTTTAAAAGTTTGTCCTGTATGCGCACATCCACAAGCATATTTCCAAGTTCACTTAGAAGATTATTAAAAATAATTATAAAATTACCGGCAAACCGGTAATTTTTTTGTATGCCCTAACCCCATTTTTCAGAGTGTTTTTTCTGAAAAGTGGCGGTAGGTCAACCGCAACGAATTCCCAATTTATTCGACTGTAGGGAGCAAATAAATTGGTGAATGAGACTGCGCATACCAAAACATAAAATAACTTAGTCCTTTAAATAAGTACTTGAACATTGGTGCAAATATGTTATAATTAAAAACAAAAATATATTAAAATACATTTTTTATAACGTATTGGATAAAAATAAGGAGATACATATGGCAAATTTATGGAGTGGAAGATTTGAAAAAGAAATGGATTCCATAGTTGAAGAATTTAATGCATCCATTAATTTTGATAAAAGACTTTATGATTGTGATATAAATGGGAGCATTGCTCATGTAACAATGTTATCTGAACAAGGAATAGTAACTGAAGACCAGAAAATAAAAATAATCGAAACTTTAAAGCAAATTAAAGTTGAAATAGACAACGGAGAAATAGAATTTTCCGTAAAAGATGAAGATATACATATGGCAGTTGAAGGAATATTAATAAAGCGCCTTGGTGATACGGGCAAAAGACTTCATACTGCAAGAAGCAGAAACGATCAAGTTGCAGTTGATACAAGGTTATATGTTAAAAAAGAAATTTTAAATATAATAGAAAATTTAAAATATATGGAAGAAGTTTTGTTAGAAAAAGCTGATAAATATCATGATCAAATTATGATTGGCTTTACTCATATGCAACATGCACAGCCTGTAACAATTGGATTTCATTTAATGGCATATTTTCAAATGTTTAAAAGAGATATTGAAAGATTTAAAAATGCATTTGAAAGAACAGATTATTGTCCTCTTGGTGCATGTGCCTTAGCTGGAACAACTGTTCCTATAAATAGACATAGAACTGCTGAGTTATTAGGATTTAAAAATGTAACTGAAAATGCAATGGATTCAGTAAGTGATAGGGATTATGTTTTAGAAGTTGAAAGTGCTGCATCCATATGCATGATGCACATAAGCCGTTTTGCAGAAGAATTTGTATATTGGAACTCACAAGAATTTAGTTATATATCAATTGATGATAGTTTTTGTACAGGTTCAAGTATAATGCCACAAAAGAAAAATCCTGATATGGCAGAGTTGCTGAGAGGAAAAGTTGGTAGAGTTTATGGGAATTTAGTTCAACTTTTAACAGTTATGAAAGGAACTCCATTAGCTTATAATAAAGATTTTCAAGAAGATAAAGAAGGTTTATTTGATACAATAGACACTTTGAAAAAATCTTTGATTATTTTTGCAAAAATGATTGAGAAAACTGAATTTTTAATGGATAATATATCAAAACAATTAAATAAAGGTTTCTTAAATGCTACTGATATAGCAGAACATTTTGTAAAAATGAATATACCATTTAGAGAAGCACACGAATTAGTTGGAAAAATGGTAAAATACTGCGAAGTAAATAATATGGATTTTGTAGATTTAAATGATGTTGATTTAAATAAAATTGATGAAAGATTAAATAAATCTTTGCTTCCTGAAGATTTAAGTATGGAAGGCTGTGCAAAAGGTAGAGTGTCATACGGTGGAACTGCACCTATTGAAGTATTAAGACAAATTAAAGCAGGAAAATCGTGGTTAGAACAACAATAAACACAGGGACGGTTCCTAAAGCCAGGGGACGGCATCGAAAGAATATAATACGAACTGAAAACAAAACTAAATTTAATATACATATTGGAGGATAGCATGAATTATAATGAAGAAGCATTAAAAATGCATGAAGAATTTAAAGGAAAATTAGAAGTAAACAGTAAAGTAAAAGTAGCAAACAGGGATGATTTATCAACTGCATACACTCCTGGAGTAGCAGAACCTTGCAGAAAAATTCACGAAAATATAGAAGATGTTTATAAATACACTGCAAAAGGAAATCTTGTAGCTGTATTAACAGATGGTTCAGCTGTTCTTGGATTAGGAAATATAGGAGCTGAAGCATCTATGCCTGTAATGGAAGGTAAAGCAGTTCTGTTTAAAAATTTTGCTAATGTTGATGCATTTCCTATATGTGTTAAATCTCAAGATATAGAAGAAATTATAACTGTAGCTAAAAATATTGCTCCAACATTTGGCGGTATTAACCTTGAAGATATTCAAGCTCCAAAATGCTTTGAAATTGAAAAAAGACTTCAGGATATGTTAGATATACCAGTATTTCATGATGATCAACATGGAACAGCTGTTGTTGTTTCAGCTGCTTTAATAAATGCATTAAAATTAACTAATAAAAAAATGGAAAATATAAAAGTAGTTTTAAATGGACCTGGAGCTGCAGGAACAGCTATTATAAAAATGCTTTTATCATTAGGAGTTAAAGATATAATTGCATGTGACAGTAAAGGAATAGTTGTAGAAGGTCGTGAAGGTAATCTTAACGCACATAAAACAGAGCTTGCACAAATAACAAATAAAGAAAAATTAAGCGGAAGTTTAAAAGATGCAATGGTAGGTTCGGATGTGTTCATAGGCGTTTCAGCACCAAATTCTGTAACAGAAGAAATGGTAAGCTCTATGAATAAAGATTCAATTGTATTTGCTATGGCAAATCCAACTCCAGAAATTATGCCTGATTTAGCAAAAAATGCTGGTGCAAAAGTAGTTGGTACTGGAAGATCTGATTTCCCTAATCAAATAAACAATGTACTTGCTTTCCCTGGAATTTTCAGAGGAGCCCTTGATGCAAGAGCTAAAAAAATTACAGAAGAAATGAAAGTTGCTGCAGCATATGCTATAGCAGGATTAATAAATGATGATGATTTAACAGCTGATTATGTAATACCAGGACCATTTGATCCAAGAGTTGTAAAAGCAGTATCTAAAGCAGTAGCAGACGCTTGGGATAATAAATAATTAAAATAGACAAAAATTTTAGGGACGGACTCATTTTCGACCGGTCCGTCCCCAAAATCCCCTAAAATTTAGTGGTCTATTCCATCACGCGATAATACTCCTTGTGAGTAATAGTGTTTTATTTCTGTCATTTCTGTAACTAAATCAGCCATCTCAATTAATTCTTCTGGTGCATATCTGCCTGTTAAAACTACTTCAGTTTCATATTTTTTATTTTTCAAAATTTCAATTACATCTTGTGTAGAAAATAATTTAAAATATAAAGCTATATTTATTTCATCCAATATAACAAGGTCATATTCACCATTTAATAATATTTCTTTGCATTCTTCAAGACCATCATTATTAGCTTTAATATCTTCTAAGGATGGTTCTCTATTTATATAACATCCAGTTCCTAATTGTTTAATAACTATATTATGTAGGTGATTTTCTATTTTTGTTTCATTATATTTCATATCCTTTACAAATTGACCGATAAAAACTTTTTTACCTGAAAGTGCAGCTCTAATAGCAAGACCAAATGCTGCAGTGGTTTTTCCTTTGCCATTTCCTGTGTAAATATGTATGTATCCTTTTTCCATTAATTCTCCTTTAAGCGATTAAAATGATACCGTCCTTATCTTTCACCATGGCTATCTGCCAAATCAAAACGTCCCCTTGGCTCCTTGGTTCCCTATTTTTGAGTATTATCAAATTCAAATTTTATTTTCTGGTATAAATCATCGTTTTCAATTACTTTAGCAGCAGTTAAAACTAAAGCTGCAATAGTGTTTTTCATTTGTTCTTTTGCATAATCTGTTAATGTAGCATTTGCTAATTCCCTTGTGTGTCCTGCAATTGATGTGTCATTTGTTATATCAAAATATGGATGAATAGTAGGACATACTTGACTCACTTGTCCAGCATCAATGGAACCATTGCTTTTTGGAGGTTCATTCATTTTTATTTTAGCAACGTCATATATTATATCATTGAACAAAGATGATAATGTTTCATTTGTAATCATGTTATCATAGTTAAATTCAAATTTAGTTATTTTTATTTCGCATCCTGTTGCTGTTGCAGCTGCGTGTGCACAGTTTTTAACTTTTTCCAACAATTCTTCATTATAAGTTTTAGAACTTGAACGAACATAGAATTGAACTTTTGAATAATCAGGAACTATATTTGCAGCTCTGCCTCCATCAATTATTACCCCATGAATTCTTGAATCACTTAAAATATGTTGTCTTAATGCATTAATGTTGTTAAAAGTTAAAATTGCAGCATCAAGAGCATTAATGCCTTTTTCAGGTGAAGCAGCAGCATGGGCAGTTTTTCCGTAAAACTCAAATTGAACTGGTTGTAATGCAAGAGATGTTCCGCTTTTTATGTATTCGCTTCCAGGATGAGCCATCAATGCAATATCAACATTATCAAATTCGTGGTTTTCTACGAATGTAATTTTAGCACCGCTTGTTTCTTCAGCAGGTGTTCCAAAAACAATAACAGTTCCACCTAATTTATCTATAATTTGTTTTAAAATAATTCCGGCTCCTGTACTTACAGTTCCTAATAAATTATGACCACAGCCATGACCTATTTCTGGAAGTGCATCATATTCTGCCATGTAAGCAACGGTTATTCCTTCTTTTTTACTTTTATATATAGCTTTAAAACCAGTTTTAACTCCTGAAAAATTTTCCTCTACATCAAAACCATATTTGCGTAGAATATCAGTATGTAGTTTGCATGCTAAAAATTCTTCATAGCCAAGTTCAGGATTGTTATAAATTTGCAAACTTAATTCATTTAGTTCTGGCGTTAATTGATCGATTAAATGTAAAACACTTTCCTTCATAACATGCTCCTTTTAAAATAATGTTTACATTAATATTAGCACCACCAGAATTTTGAGTCAAGAATAATCATTAAATTTAAGTATTGGTAAATAATATAATTAACCAAATAATCATAATATTAAAATAAATATTAATTCAAAATATATCTTTATAAATTAATAAATAAATGATAAAATGAATAAGATAGAATCTATCAGGAAGGTGACAAATGGAACATAATAATATAATAAATGAATTTTACAACGAGATAAGTTTAAATATAAATAGTAAAGTAATAAAAAATGAATTATTAAAAAAACATACATATTTTAAAATAGGTGGTCCAGCAGATTTGTTTTTAGAGCCAGAAAATGCTGAAGAATTAAAAACTATTTTAAATTTAATAAAGAAATATAATATAAATTACTATATAATTGGAAATGGAACAAATTTACTTATATCAGATGAAGGATTCAAAGGAGCTATAATTAAAATAGGGGAAAAGTTTAATTATATAAACATAGTTGATAATAAAATAACTGTTGGAGCGGGGACATTATTATCAGTTATTGCAAAACAAGCTGCTAAATTAAGTTTAACAAATTTTGAATTTGCAAGTGGTATACCTGGGTATATAGGTGGAGCTGTTGCAATGAATGCAGGAGCTTATAACGGAGAGTTAAAAAATGTTGTAAGCAAAGTTAAATGCATGGATTCTTCAGGAAAAGAGTATGAATTTACTAATGAAGTAATGGATTTTGGTTATAGGGATTCAAAAGTGACTGATTCAGATTTAATAGTACTAGAAGCTGAAATTGTCCTAAAGCATGGTATACAACAAGATATAGATGATAGAATGAAAGATTTAAATGAAAGAAGAATTACAAAACAGCCTTTGAATTTACCAAGTGCAGGAAGCACATTTAAAAGACCTGAAAATGGATATGCGTCAAAACTAATTGAAGATTCAGGTTTAAAAGGCCTTAAATACAAAGGTGCAATGGTTTCAGATAAACACAGTGGATTTGTTGTAAACTATGACAATGCATGTTGTGAAGATGTACTTGAATTAATGAGAATTGTTATAAGAACTGTAGAAGATAAATTTGGCATTACATTGGAGCCGGAAATTAAAATAATAGGAACAAAGTTATAGGTGAATCTAAAATGAAAACTATTAGTGACTATCACATACATTCAACATATTCAAAAAATAAACACGGTAAATCTACAATAGAAGAAATTGTTCAAAGAGCTATTGAAATTGGATTAAAGGAAATTGCTATAACTGACCATGGACCAAGACATTTTTTATATGGCATGAGATTAGATAAAATAGAAGAAGCTAAAAATGAAATTATACGTTTAAGGCATATTTACCCTCAAATAAAAATATTGTTTGGAGTTGAATCTAACATAATAAGTTTTGATGGTGATACTGATATTACAGCTGAATTATTTGAGACATTTGATATAATTTTATGTGGTTATCATTTGGGAGCTATGTATTTAAGCTTTAAAGATTTTTGGGGTTTTATTGTTTTAAATTATTTTGGAAGATTTAATAAAAAATTAAGAGAGCATATGACTGAAAAAAATACTGATGCAGTTGTAAAGGCTTTAAATAAATATAAAATTAATATTTTAACTCATCCTGGAGATAAAATGCCTGTTAATATAAAAAGAATAGTAGAAGCTGCTGAAAAAAATAAAACTATTTTAGAAATCAGCAATCATCATGACCATTTAAATTCAGAAGAAATAGAAATTGCTGCTAAATATGACGTACAATTTGTTATAAGCAGTGATGCACACAGCAAAGAAAATATAGGTGGTTTTGAAAAAGCACTAAATGAAGCTATAAAAGCAGGCCTTGATTTAAACCGCATAATAAATTTGGAAAAGGGAGAGTAGATAAATGGAGTTTGTAATTATAACTGGAATGTCAGGCGCCGGAAAAAGTCAAGCAATTAAAGTGTTAGAAGATATAAATTATTATTGTATGGATAATTTGCCCCCAGCACTTCTTCCTAACTTTGCTGAACTTTGCACCGAATCAACTAAAGATGTAGACAAAGTAGCTGTAGTTGCAGACATAAGGGGAGGAATATTTTTTAAAGATCTTTTCAACAGTTTAGATGATTTGAAAAATAAAGGTATAAAATACAGTGTTTTATTTCTTGAAGCTTCTGATGATGAACTTGTAAAAAGATATAAAGAATTAAGACGTCCCCATCCCTTAAGCACAAATGGAACTATAATTAATGGAATTTTAGAAGAACGTATAAAACTTAGTGAAGTAAAAAAAAGATCAAATTATATTATAGATACCTCTAATATGAAGTTAGGAAGATTAAAGGAAGAAATTTTAAGTATATTTTTAGAAGGCAAAATTTCTCATAATTTAAATGTTTCAGTAATGTCCTTTGGTTATAAATATGGTTTGCCACATGATGCGGATTTAATTTTTGACGTTCGTTTTTTACCAAATCCATTTTATATTGAAGATTTAAAATATCATACTGGCAATGAAGCGTTAGTTCAAGACTATGTAATGGGTTTTGAAGACAGTAACATATTTTTAAATAAACTTGTGGATATGTTGAATTTTTTAATGCCTTTATACATAAAAGAAGGAAAATCAAATTTAGTTATTGGAATTGGATGTACGGGTGGACAACATCGTTCTGTTACTATTGCTAATAAATTATCTGATATTTTAAGCAGTAAAGATTATAGAGTTATGACTTCACACAGAGATGTGATTATAAAGTAGGTGTAATATGAATATAGTAGTATTTGGGGGCGGAACGGGTTTATCCATACTTTTAAGAGGATTAAAGAAATATACGAAGCAAATTACTGCAGTTGTTACAGTAGCTGATAATGGTGGCGGTTCGGGAGTATTAAGAGAAGATTTAGGAATGCTTCCTCCAGGTGACATGAGAAACTGTATTATAGGTCTTGCTGATATGGAGCCAACCATGGAAAAGCTGCTCCAACATAGGTTTAAAGATGGATATTTAACAGGGCAAAGTTTTGGAAATTTGTTTATAGCTGCAATGTATGAAATATTTGGGGATTATGAACATGCTTTAAATGAAATAGGCAGTATTTTTAGGCTTTCGGGAAAAGTTCTTCCTATGACTCTGGAAGATACCCAGCTTAAAGCTTTATTGGAAAATAAGGAAATTATTTTAGGAGAAAAAGATATACCTAATTATGCAAGCAAATCCAAAAGTAAAATTGATAAAATTAGCCTTGTTCCTGAAATATGTTATCCTTTAGAAGAAACTGTAAAAGATATAAAAGAAGCTGATATAATAGTATTAGGTCCTGGAAGTTTATATACAAGTGTTATTCCTAATTTATTAGTGTATGGAATACCCGAACTTTTATGTAGCGTTAAAGCTAAAGTTTTTTATATTAGCAATGTAATGACTCAACCTGGTGAAACAGACCAATATGATGTAGTTGACCATGTTAATGCATTGTTAAAGCACAGCAAAGGAAATTTAATTGATTATGTTATAGCTAATGATGAAGTTATTTCTGATGATGTTATAAAAAATTATAAGTTTCAAGGTGCTTCTCAAGTATTAATAGATGACAAACAAATTGAAAAACTTGAACAAATGAACATAAAAGTAATTAAAGACAGTTTTATAAACATAAGAAAAAATTATATTAGGCATGACTCTGAAAAAATTGGAAAAGTGTTGTTAAACTGCTTTAATGATGAAATTCATTGAAATATTTAAAAAGGGGGGCAGTTATGGAACAGTTTAAAAAAGAAAAAAGTATTGTTGATGGAATGATTGATTGGGTCAGGGCAATAGATAAAAATAATACTGTATTTTACGCAAACAAAAAAATGAGAGAAGATTTAGGCGATGATATTGTAGGGGCCAAATGTTATGAAATATTTTGCAGATCAAAACGATGTATTGATTGTATAGCAAAAAGAACTTCCAATGATGGTGAAGTAATAAAAAAAGAAACTGTATATAATGGTCTAACTTATATGGTAATATCATCACCAATTTTAAGTGAAGACGGAGAAATTTTAGGTTCAGTTGAAGTTTTTCGAGATATAACAAATGAAAAAGTTTTATCTAAATCATTAAAAGAGAAAAATAAAAAAATGAGAGATGATATTGCATTTGCAAGAAATATGCAAAAGCGTATGCTTCCTTCGAAAGGTATATACAACGGTATTAACATAGACTATTTATATGAACCTTCAGAATTTTTAAGTGGAGATTTTTTTGATTTATTTAAATTAAGTGATGATTTAACAGGAATGTATATGTGCGACGTCGTTGGTCATGGAGTTTCAGCTTCTTTACTAACTATGTTTGTAAGACAATCCCTAAGAAATATTTCTAAAAACAATACAAAAGTTGATATAATTTTAAAGGAACTTCATAAAACCTTTTTAGCTCTTAATTTAGAATCGGATAAATATTTTTCAATATTTTTAGCTGTTTATAACAATAAAACTGGAGAACTTAAATATGCAAATGCAGGACATAATTCTATACCTATATTAATTAGAAATTCAGAAATTATATTGCTTGAAGCTAAAGGTTATCCTATATGTAACATATTTGACTCCGTAGATTATGATGTTGATTTTGTTAAAGTAAATGAAGGAGACAGGCTATTTTTATATACGGATGGGATAATTGAAGCAAAAAATGATAATTTAGAAGAATTCGGTATTGATAAATTAATAGAAATCATTAAAAGGGAAAATAATATATTAAACGACATAAAAACTTCCCTAAGACAATTTAGTCACATACAAAAGGATGATTATGCTGTTCTTATGGCAGAAATTATATAGCACATAAACCATGGAGGGGAAAATGGGAGAATTAAAACTTGATTTAAAGGGAAGTATGATTGAAGAAAATGAAATGGAATCAATTAAGGAAAATATTATGGCATCACACAAAATGCTTATTAATAGAACTGGTGTTTCTAATGAAATGTCTGGCTGGATTGATTACATGAATAATTTCGATAAAGAAGAATACAAAGAAATTAAATCAGCAGCTTATTATATACAAAAAAACTGTGAAGCTTATATTTTATTAGGAATAGGTGGTTCGTATTTAGGGCCAAGAGCAGCCATTGAGTCAATCAGGGGGGATTTTCACAATGAGCTTTGCAGTCCACAAGTTTATTTTGCAGGACAAAATTTAAGTGGACCTTATATGAATAAGTTATTACAAGTTATAAAAAACAAAAAAATATGTGTAATTGTAATATCTAAATCTGGTACTACATTGGAAACTGCTTTAAGTTTTAGAATAATTAAGGGTGCAATGCAGGAGAAATATGGTGAAGAGTCTAATAGTAGAATTTTTGTGGTTACGGATAAAAATAAAGGTGCTTTAAAAGAGCTTTCAAATTTAAATGGGTATAAATCTTTTACACTTCCTGATGATGTAGGAGGAAGATATTCAGTTATTACACCTGTTGGTCTTTTGCCTATGGCAGCAGCAGGTCTTAATATAGATGATTTTATAAAAGGACTTCAAGATGCAAATAAGGAATATGTTATTAGCGATTTTGAAAAAAATATATGCTGTCAGTATGCTGCAGCAAGAAATATTTTAAATAAAAAAGGCAAAGAAATTGAAATACTTATAAATTATGAACCATCAAATATTTCAATAGGTGAATGGTGGAAACAATTATTTGGAGAAAGTGAAGGCAAGGAAGGTATAGGAATTTTTCCTGCAACATTAAATTTCACAACTGATTTGCATTCCATGGGACAATATGTTCAGCAAGGTAAAAAAATAATTTTTGAAACTACCTTAGTGACAGAAAATGTAAATCATGATATAGTTGTACCTCAGGATAAAAATGATTTTGATAAATTAAATTATATAGCAGGCAAAAAATACAGCTACATAAATGACAAAGCATTTGAAGGAACTTTTATGGCTCATCAAGAAGGTGATGTTCCAGGAATTATATTAAGAATTCCAGAAATGAATGAATATTATTTAGGTAAATTATTTTACTTTTTTATGATGTCCTGTGCCATAAGTGGTTATTATAATAGTATAGACCCATTTACTCAGCCTGGAGTTGAAAACTATAAGTCAAACATGTTTAGGTTATTAGGGAAGAAATAAATCGAAGGATAATAAATCGAAGGAAGGTGAACAAATGATTAAATTAGGAGAAATGCAAGAACTTGAGGTAGTAAAAAAGCAGGATTTTGGTGTGTATCTAAAAAGTTCAGATGATGTAAGGGGAGATAATAAGATTTTGCTCCCAATTAAACAAGTTCCAGAAGCAACGGAAATAGGGGACAAATTAAATGTTTTTGTTTATAGGGATTCAAGTGACAGAGTAATTGCAACAATAAACAGACCAAGATTAGTAATAGGTGAAATAGGATATTTAAAAGTAGTAGAACTTTCAAATATTGGTGCGTTTTTAAATTGGGGATTAGAAAAAGATTTGTTTCTGCCATTTAAGGAACAAATAGGAGAACTTAGAAACGGCGGAGAGTACATGGTAGGTCTATATGTTGATAAGTCCGACAGATTATGTGCTACTATGAATTTGTTTAAAGTATTAAGAACGGATTCACCTTACAAAATAAATGATATAGTTACAGGTACAGTTTTTAGTTTAAAACGTGGACTTGGTGCTATGATTGCTGTTGATGGAAAATATTTAGGATTAATTCATGAAGGGGAAATACTTAAACCCTTACATTCAGGTGATGAAGTAGAATTAAGAGTAAGTAACATAAAAGAAGACGGAAAACTTGATTTAAGTTTTAAAGATGCACCTAAATTGCAAATTGACCGTGACGGAGATAAAATATTTAATGTTTTAGCAAAAAATAAGGGAAGACTTCCTTTAAATGATGATTCAAGTCCAGACCTTATAAATGAAAAGCTAAATATGAGTAAAAGTTCTTTTAAAAAAGCATTAGGTAGGCTTTTAAAAAGAGGAATTATTGTGATCACAAAAGAAGGTATTCAGTTATCAGATAAAACAAATAATACTGAAAAAAAGGATTATAATAAAAAACCATACTCTTCAAGAAAAGATGGCGGAAAAGACTATTACAAAAAATCAGATAACTTTGAAAGAAAAGACAACAGAAATTATCCTAAAAAATCAGAGAATACTGATAGAAAAGATTATAATAATAATTATAAAAAGTCAGATAGTTCG
>DIVM01000076.1:4210-7436 GCA_002435835.1 Firmicutes bacterium UBA6132 | reverse complement strand
GATAGAAAAGATTTTAAAAGTAATTTCAAAAAGTCAGATAACTCTGATAAAAGAGATTTTAAAAGTAATTTCAAAAAGTCAGATAGCTCTGATAGAAGAGATAACAAAGATAATTATAAAAAATCAGATAGCACTGATAGAAACAAAAGTAATAATAAAGACTATTATAAAAAAGATAATAGACCTAAATCAAATTATTCAAAGAAAACAAATTTCAACAAAAATAAATAAAATAAACTGAGTAATCAGAAGTATTGACAAAAAAAGAATAAAGAAGTAAAATTAACATATTATTACATTTTAATATATATTAATTTTGCTAATATTATTAAAAATAATCTATACCTTAATAAGAAATTATGATAAAATTTTTAATTCATAAAAATAGATATCGATTTGTTAAGTGTATGGATTTTTTTTTGGTGCATATGAAAACAATTTTATGAAACAATAAGTAAAATAAAAACTAAAGGAGAATAATATGTCAACACCACATAATAGTGCAGTTAAAGGTAATATAGCTGAAACAATTCTTTTGCCAGGTGACCCTTTAAGAGCAAAATACATAGCTGAAAATTTTTTACAAGATGCAGTTCAATTTAATGCAGTAAGAAATATGTTCGGATATACTGGTTTATACAATGGTAAAAAAGTATCTGTAATGGGTACAGGAATGGGTTGTGCATCCATTGGTATTTACTCATATGAATTAATACATTTATATAATGTGAAAAATTTAATTAGAGTTGGTTCATGTGGTTCTTTCGATCCAAATTTAAAATTATATGATTTAGTTTTAGCCATGGGAGCAAGTACGGATTCAAATTATGCACATCAATATAATTTACCAGGGACATATTCTGCAACAGCTTCATGGGATTTGTTATCAAAAGCAAAAAAGGCAGCTGATGATAATAATATTCCAGCAGTAGTAGGAAATGTTTTATCTTCTGATATATTTTATAATGATGATCCTGATGCTTGGAAAGCTTGGGCTAAAATGGGATTAAAAGCAGCTGAAATGGAAACATATGCTTTATACTGCAATGCAGCAAGAGCAGGCGTAAATGCTTTAACTATTTTAACTGTTTCAGATTCTATTGTAAATAAAACTGAAACAACTGCTGAGGAAAGAGAAAAAGGATTTAAAGATATGATGAAAGTTGCGCTAGAATTAGCATAATAACATGGATAAATAATATTAAAAATTTTGAAAGGAATTATTATGAAAGCATGGGAAATTGCACATGATTTATTTTCAAATGCTGAACCAGTTATTTTAAATGAAGATGACCAAGGGTGGAAATCATTAAAAGCTGTATCAGATTTTTACGATCAATCTACTTTGATAGATTGGCATAGTAATGTACCAGGTTCTGGAGCTCCAGAAAAAATAATGGTTGCTGCTATACAAGTATTAGAAAATAGAGGATGTTTGGTAGAAAACGGATATGAGCTTTTAGAAAAAGGTTATAAAGCTCTTGAAGAAAATAAAATGATTGAATTAATCAAAATTTCAGCTGAATTAAAAAATGCCTTTTTAAATGCAAAGAAAAATGAAGAATCAGATTACTGGAAATACACTCAGTATAAAAGCTTTGAAGAATATGAACAAAAGATATCTTTTGATCATTATAATTTTCCTGAAATAGATATAAATACGGATAAATTTAAAGATCAAATTAAAGCAGCATGGCTTTCCCAATTTATAGGAGCAGCTATGGGTACAATGGTTGAAGGTTATACATCAGAAAATTTATTTAAAAAATTTGGAGAAATAAATAGTTATATAAGAGAGCCAAATACATATAACGATGACATTACATTTGAATTAGCATTTTTAGATGCTTTTAAAGATTATGGTTATGATGTTACATCAAAGCAAATAGCATTATCTTGGATTGGTTTAATTCCATGTGGATGGTCAGCAGAAGAAATAGCTATAAGAAATATTAGAGCAGGAATATTTCCACCTCAAAGTGCAGAATTTAATAATCCTTTCAATGAATGGATAGGAGCACAAATGAGAGGTGCTGTATGTGGTATGGTAGCACCAGGTAATCCTTATCTTGCTTCAAAACTTGCTTGGAAAGATGGTGAAGTATCCCATATTAACAACGGCATACTTGGTGAAATATTTAATGCAGTTATGGTGTCATTATCATTTGTTATGAGTGATGTAAAAGAAATAGTTAAATTAGCTATTAATTTAATTCCAGATGACAGTGAATATTATTCAGTAGTAAATTTTGCATTTCAAAGCTGTATAAACAATAATAGTTGGCAAGATGCTTTAAAAGAATGTAGTGAAAAATATAAAAAATACAATTGGATACATGCATATCCAAATGTTTGCTGTGAAATTATAGCACTTTATTTTGGTGAAGGTGACTATGAAAAAACATTGAGCATAATTACAATGTGCGGTTGGGATGCTGACTGTAACGCAGGCATGATAATGCCTATTATAGGAATTCAAAAGGGAATGCGTATCATTCCACAAAGATTAATTCATCCAGCTTATAATAATTTAATAACTTATATGCGTGGTTATGATGAAATTAAGTTAGAGGATTTAGTCGATGATACTTTATGTTACATAAATAAAGCGAAAAAAAATTAGGAGGAAAGAAATGAAAAGAATTTTATCTTTATTACTTGTAGTTATGATGATTTTTTCTTTAACTGCATGCGCGCAAGAACCAGCTAAAACACCTGATAATGGTCAAACACCAACTGCAGAGCCAAGTAAGCCATACAAAGCTGCTCTGTTATTAAACGGAACATTAGGGGACAAATCATTTTTTGATTCAGCAAATTTTGGACTTCAAAAATTAAAAGATGAATTAGGTGCAGAAAAATTTGATTATGAAGTTGAGCAAATGGGAGCAACTGCTGCTGACGAACCAAAATGGGAACCAACATTATTGGATTTTTGCGACAGTGGAGAATATGATGTAATAATAATTGGAACATGGCAAATGTTAGAAGCTTTACAAAAAGCTGCAACAGAATTCCCAGACCAAAAGTTTATATTCTTTGATGAAACTTTTGATTTTGCAGCTGGAGATTTCAAAAATGTATATAACGTATTGTACAAACAAAATGAAGTTTCATATTTAGTAGGAGCTGCTGCTGCTATGATGACTACAGATGCAAGCCTTCCAATGGTAGATCCATCAAATAAAATGATTGGTTTCTTAGGCGGAATGGAAAATTCAATTAT
>DIVM01000076.1:0-4176 GCA_002435835.1 Firmicutes bacterium UBA6132 | reverse complement strand
CTTTAGCATATGTTGGAAACTTCTATGACTCTGCAGCTGGAAAAGATCTTGCATTAGTTCAATATCAAAATGGCGTTGACGTTGGTTATAATGTTGCAGGATCAGCAGGCTTAGGACAAATAGATGCTGCAGCTGAAGCTAAAAAATATGCATTTGGTGTTGACTCTGACCAAGCAGCTTTACTTCCAGAAAAAGCTGATTTTATTCCTACTTCTGCACTTAAAAATGTTGGAAACTCTTTATATAGAGCTATAAAACTTGACATGGATGGTGGAAAACTCGCATATGGTACAGTTGAAAAATTAGGCTTTGCTGAAGGCGGAGTTGAATTAGTGAAAGATGCTCATTATGAAGAAATAGTTCCTGCATCTATCAGAACTAAAATAGACGAATTAGAGAAAAAAATTATTTCAGGTGAAATAGTTGTTGATACTTCTGCAGGAAAAACAACTGATGAAATAAAAGCAATTACAAATTCAGTACAATAATTATTTAATTAACAGTCAGGTGTAAAACCTGACTGTTAATGGTTATGGAAAACAAAATAAGAATTATTAACGATTAATGATTAAGAATTGCTAACTATAGTTTTAGCTATCAATTGTTAGTTATTAATTTAAGAAATTGGAGGTAACAAATGGATAAAGTCTTGCAAATGAACAATATTATGAAAATATATCCTAACGGCGTTGTTGCCGTTGAAGATGTAACATTTGAATTAGAAAAAGGTGAAATACATGCTTTATTAGGAGAAAATGGCGCTGGTAAAAGTACACTTATGAAAATTTTATTTGGTATTGAATATCCAGAGCAAGGGCAAATTATTTTAAATGGTGTTGAAACTAAAATGAAATCATCCCAAGATGCAATAAAAAAAGGCATAGGAATGGTTCATCAACATTTTATGCTTGTTCCATCTTTAACTGTTGCAGAAAATATTGTGCTGGGTGTTGAACCTAAAAATAATGCATTTATAGATATGCAAAAAGCTATAGAAATTTCTAAAAATTTATCTGATAAATATAATTTTGATATAGATGTAACTTTAAGAGTTCAAGAACTTCCAGTGGGAATTAAACAAAAGGTAGAAATATTAAAGGCTTTGTACAGGGGAGCAGATATTTTAATTTTGGATGAACCTACTGCAGTTTTAACCCCGCAGGAAACAGAAGAACTTTTTGTGCAGCTAAACAAATTAAAAGCTGATGGACATACTATAATATTTATTTCTCATAAACTTGATGAAATAAAAGCCATATGTGATAGAGCCACAGTAATGCGTAATGGAAAAAGCAAAGGAACTTATAATGTTAATGATATATCAACATCTGAAATGTCAAGGCTTATGGTTGGTAGGGATGTTGTATTAACATTTGATAAAAAACCTTTAAATTTAAAGCGAACAGTATTAAAAGTAAGAAACCTTACAGTTGCTGGCTCAACTGGAATTAAAAGAGTTGATAATATTTCTTTTGATTTAAAAGCAGGTGAAATCTTGGGTATTGCAGGAGTTGAAGGAAATGGCCAAAGCCATTTAATTGATGCTTTAACAGGCCTTACTAAAAAATTCATCGGGGAAATTAATATATTTGATGAAGATGTAAAAAAACATTCTATTAAAGAAATAAGAGAATTAGGCCTTGCCCATATACCTGAAGATAGAATGACACTGGGTTGTGCAAAAAATATGAATATATTAGATAACATGTTTTCAAACCAATATGATCGACCAGAGTTTTCTGGAAAGTTTATGTTGAAAACAAAAAAAATAGAACAAAGAGCAAATGAATTAATAAAAGAATATTTAGTTAAATGCAAATCCTTTAAACAAAATGTAGGCATGCTTTCAGGAGGAAATATTCAAAAAGTTGTTGTTGCTAGAGAATTTTCTACTAATCCTAAAATAATTATTGCTAATCAGCCTACAAGGGGAATTGACGTAGGTGCTGCATCATTTATAAGACAAAGAATTATAGAATACAGGGATGCAGGTTGTGCAATAATATTAATTTCAGCAGATTTAAATGAAGTATTTGAATTATCTGACAGATTAGCTGTTATGTATAAAGGAAAATTTTCTGGAGTATTTAATGATGTTAAACATTTAACTGAAGAAGAATTGGGAAAATACATGTTAGGGATCAAGAAAGATGACAGATTGGAGGGTATAATGTATGAACAGTAATACAAAATTTAATATATTAAGAACAGCATTATCAATAGGTATAGCGCTTTTAATATCATTTGTAATAATATTTTTGACAAGCAAAGAACCTGTTACTGCAATTGTTCAACTGTTGACAGGCCCTCTTCAAAGCGCAAGGCGTTTTGGTAATGTAATAGAAGCTATGATTCCATTAATATTTACAGGTGTTGGAGTAAGTATTATGTTTTCAGCAAATCAAATAAATTTAGCTGGAGAAGGATCATTTCATATAGGAGGACTTGTTGCAACTTTCCTCGCATTAAAATTATCTTTGCCGCAAGGAATAAGCCCTATAGTTTTAATTTTAGCTGCTGGTTTAATGGGTTCTTTAGTAACTTCAGTACCTGCTATATTAAAAATAAAAACAAATTCAAATGTATTGGTTTCATCATTAATGATGAACTATTTAGTATTATATTTTTGTAATTATATATTGAGTTATTTTATAAAAGATCCTACAGCAGGTTCCGTTGTATCTTATGCAGTTCCTGAAACTGCACAACTTATGAAAATAATAGGTGGTACTCGTATTCATATTGGACTTATACTTGCCTTTGCAGTAGCTTTTTTTGGTTATGTGTTTTTATATAAAACTAAAATAGGGTATGAGTTAAGAGTTACAGGGGAAAATGAAGAGTTTGCAAAATATTCTGGTATTAATGTTATGAAAATTACATTAATTTCATCACTTTTAGGTGGATTTTTAATAGGCGCAGGCGGAGGAGTAGAGCTTCTTGGAATGTATACAAGATTTTCATGGACATCTCTTCTTGGTTATGGATGGGATGCAATTATTATAACTACTCTTGCTAAAAAGAATCCATTATACGTACCTCTTGCAGCTTTTTTCTTAGCATATTTAAGAACAGGTGCATCTATAATGTCACGTTCAACTGATGTTGTTACTGAAATAGTAACAATTACACAGGGTTTAATAATATTGTTTATTGTTGCAGAACAGTTCTTGAGTAAGTTTAGACATAATATGATTGCAAAAGAAGCTAAAGCAACTTTAACTAGTGAAAAGGAGGTTAAGTAATATGATATTAAATGCTCTTTTATCACCAGAATTTTTAAATGCAACACTTAGGGCTACCACACCAATACTTTTCGCTACAATTGCATCGAGTATAGCGTCGAAATCTGGTATAACAAATATGGCTTTAGAAGGTATGATGCTTTTTGCAGCTTTGTTTGGTGTAATATTTTCGGCCGCTTTTAACAGCGCATGGCTTGGACTTTTAATAACAATGGTTATTGGTGGTTTTATTGGTTTTATACTTGCATTTTTCATCTTAAAACTAAAAACAGATCAAATTCTCGCTGCAATTGCTATAAACTTAATAGCAAGCGGTGCGACAGTGTTTATTTTGCTTATTGTATCAGGGGACCGTGGTGTTTCTTCATCCATACAATCAATAGCTTTACCAAGAATAACTTTACCAATAATAGAAAATATTCCATATTTAGGTGCAGTTATTTCTAATCAAAATGTTTTAACATACATAGCTTTAATAACAGTATTTATTGCACATATATTTTTATATAAAACTCCTCTTGGATTAAGAATTCGTGCGGTTGGAGAAAATAAAGATGCAGCTGAGTCTGTAGGAATCAGTTCTAAAAAAATACAATACATAGCTTTAATTTTAAGCGGTGTTTTAGCATCCATGGGAGGTTTTTTTCTTTCAGGAGGATATATGTCGTACTTTACAAAAGATATGTCAGCAGGTAGAGGTTTTATTGCTTTAGCTGCAAGTTCTATGGGAGGTAATACTCCTGTGGGAGGATTTCTGGTATCTTTATTATTTGGGGCAGCTCAAGCATTAGCAAATATATTACAAATGGGTTCAACTTTACCATATGAAATAATTCAAATGCTTCCATATATAACTACTCTTGTTGGTTTAGGAATTTACAGCTACCGTTTAATGAAAAAAGCTCAGAAATTAAATGAAAAATAAAAAATA
>DIVM01000176.1 GCA_002435835.1 Firmicutes bacterium UBA6132 | reverse complement strand
TTATAACATTGGCAATAACAGTCCTGAAAAGTTGATGGTGTTTATTGGGACATTGGAGAAATGTTTGAGCAAATCGTTAGGCAGAGAAGTGGAGTTTGAGAAAATATTTGAACCTTTGAAACCTGGGGATGTACCAGCTACTAATGCTTCTACTGATTTGTTGTATGAAGATGTTGGGTTTAAGCCGGAGACGACCATTGAAGAAGGGTTGCAGAAGTTGCTGATTGGTATGTGGATTATATAATGTTAAATAAAATAATTATCTATGATTGGAATTTGTATTTATTATATAGTTAGAAGAATTAAGAACAGGTTGTCGAAAAGTTTTTGAGTTTGAAATTAAGTTATTAAATAATTATATGGGATTGGTGGATTTTAAATGAAAGTACGTAAAGCAGTTATACCAGCAGCTGGTCTGGGAACAAGATTTTTACCAGCAACAAAAGCATAACCAAAGGAAATGCTTCCTATTGTAGATAAGCCTACAATGCAATTTATCATAGAAGAAGCTGTAAATTCAGGCATTGAGGAAATATTAATCATTACAGGCAGAAATAAATCATCCATTGAAAATCATTTTGATAAATCAGTGGAATTAGAGCTTGAACTTGAGAAAAAAGGAAAAACTGAGTTCTTAGAGCAAGTAAGAAATATTTCAGATATGGCAAATATTTTCTATATCAGACAAAAGGAGCCGTTAGGTTTAGGACATGCAATTAATTGTGCGAAAAACTTTATTGGCAATGAACCATTTGCAGTGCTCCTTGGGGATGATATAGTTCATGCAGAGAAGCCTGTATTAAAACAAATGATTGAAGCATTTGATGAATATAAATCTTCCATCCTTGGGGTTCAAGAAGTGCCTATGTCCGAAGTTGACAAATATGGAATTGTCGACGGCGTAAGCGTTGGTGACAGAGTGTATAAAGTAAATGATTTGGTGGAAAAACCTACAGTTGATGCTGCACCATCTAATATTGCAATACTTGGACGATATATAATAACTCCTCAAATATTTGATATTATAGAAAATACAAAACCTGGCAAGGGCGGAGAGATTCAGCTCACTGATGCATTGAAGGAACTTGCTAAACATGAAGATATGTATGCCTATAATTTTGAAGGCAGAAGATACGACGCAGGGGATAAGCAGGGATTTTTGGAAGCAACTGTGGAGTATGCGCTGAGGAGAGAGGATTTGAGAGAGGATTTTTTGGATTATTTGGTTGAGCTGGTGGAGAAGGAAACTAAAAGTGCTTTGGTGATGGAGATACTGTAGGTTGAGAATAATTCATTTTAATAAGTTGGCTGAATTGCTCATAGTTCAGCTTTAGGGGGAATAAGTTATGGTAAGTGAACTGCTAAATTTTTTATCAATTGAATTTAAGGTTATGTTAACAGCTGCATTACCTATTATAGAATTAAGAGGTGCAATCCCTGTGGGCATATCTCTGGGATTGTCTCCTTTACATGCTACTATACTTAGCTTTATTGGCAGTATGATTCCGGTGCCATTTATTTTATTCGCCATTCGCCCCATATTTAATTATTTAAAGAAAACTAAACTATTTAAAAAATTAGTTGATAAAATTACAGATAAGTCTATTCATAATAGTGACAATATTAAAAAGTATGGCGCATGGGGTTTGCTTGCGTTTGTAGCCATTCCATTACCTGGAACGGGCGTATGGAGTGGTAGTTTGGCGGCTGCTCTGCTTGATATGAGGTTTAAGTGGGCGTTTCCTGCTATATTTATTGGTAACTTGATCGCTGGAATGATTATCATGTGGCTGAGCTTTGGAGTTGTTTGGATGATTGGGTAGTATTACAACCTTGGCTGGAAGGCATCGGCACCAGATACTTAACTTATTAAGTTATTGAAAATCTACTAAGCGGATGCAGATGCAATATTCATAGGGGTAGGAACTTCAGAACAACCAGACGGTTCTGCAAACTTATCTTACATAGCAACAGTTGCAAGACAATAGCAGAAACAATAGAAAAAGACTGACTTGTTGTAGCGATACTTGGACGATATATAATCACTCCTTAAATATTTGATATTATAGAAAATACAAAACCAGGTAAGGGCGGAGAGATACAGCTTACTGATGCATTGAAGGAACTTGCTAAACGAGAGGATATGTATGCTTATAATTTTGAAGGTAGAAGATACGACGCAGGGGATAAGCAGGGATTTTAACGTTAACTCAAAATGATACAAAGAAGGTTACTCCGATGGAAATGAATTGTTATCACAACCTTAATCAAGGGCAATATTTATTTAATATATTTAAATCTGATATAAAAGTATTGTTGAAAACTTCGTCTGAAAGTGAAGCAACAGTAGCAAAAAAAGTATATTTTTTAAATGGTTATACCGCAATTTCAACGGATGAATTAAAAAACTTTGGTACGTCTAAATGGGATAATGATTCACGCAATATAATTATAAGTACAAATTAATAGTTATTTCAGCTGCTGGCCTGGGAACAAAACTCAAGCGGTACCTGTAACTTGAGTTTTGTTGGACTGAATGATTCTGAGGATAACTTTTGTCATATTTTTCAGCAATTGTTGGACAAAAATACCTATCGTTTTGTAACGTTTTTTAGTAGCAGGAACAATAAAATTAATTATAAATCAAATAAAATTGATTAATGAGAGTAAATTATCTATAAATTTTCATTATGATTTTCTTTATTTCTTAGAATAATTTCTTCTAATTCTTTTTTTTTCGCTATACTTAATGACTTATAATCATTGAGTAATTCTTCAGGATTTTTAATTTCACTTCTGCCTAATAAATAATCAGTTGACACATTAAAATAATCTGCAAGTTTTATGATGATGTCATATGGCGGAAATCTTTCGCCTAATTCATAAAATGAAACCATTTTTGGGGTTAATCCTAAATAGTTCGATAATTCATTTTGTGTTATTTTTTTTTCTAATCGTAATTTTCTTATTATCTTTCCAACCATAATTAACACCTCTTGAAAACATTATACTTTGAATTAAAAAACTTGACAATGTACTTAAAGTACTGTACAATAAGTACATAAATAATGTTGCTAATATATTTATAGAAAGAGGTGTATATTAATTATGATAGACAAAAATAAAACTCTTAGTTTTAGCGGACATAGAACAGAAGAACTTCCTAATAGTAAAGATAAACTTTATAATTTAAAACAAAATTTGTATAGTGAAATTGATAAAGCAATATTTGATGGTTATGAAAACTTTATGTTCGGCGCATGTTATGGGTTTGATTTAATGTGTGCGGAACAGGTTATAATGCGCAAACAAGTGATCAAGTTTAATGATCCCTCTAATTTTAAACTTATTGCTGTAGTTCCTTTCGAGGATCAAGCTGCTAAATGGAATGAATATAATAGAAATAAGTATTTCAATATTTTATCAAAATGTTATGAAGTAATTATTCTCAATAAAAAGTTTAAAATTGGATGCTATCATGAAAGAAACAGATATATGATAGACAACAGCAGTAAATTAATATGTTATAACAATGGAAGTAGTGGCGGAACAGAGTATACCGTTGATTATGCAAAGAAAAGAGGTGTTTCGATTCTTAATTTGTATAATGGGTTGTAAACCTTGGTCGTGCCTATCACTTAAGTTGTTGATGAAATGCTTAAATTTCAACACATATGTGACCTGGCGCTTAAGTTATTTGTTTTGGGGGTTTCACTGTCACTTGAGATATTGAGTTATTTTTTTGTTGCAAAATAGAGTTTTTGTACCAAGATTCATATTTCTTTACATCAAGTGCGTATGGATTTAGCCGTAAAAAATAAATATAAATTGAAATTATGGCTCTTAAATGTTAATATTATGCATATAATAAATGTTAAGAGGTGACGGTTTCAATAAATGAGAAAAGAGAAGCTAAGCATAGATGAACAAATTCAACATATGGAAAGCAAGGGAATAAGATTTACAATAGTTGATAAAGAATCAGCAAAAGTATTTTTAAGGAATAATACATACTATTTTAAAATAAAAGCTTACGCTAAAAACTTTGAGAAATATAAAAATGGGTATAATAAAGGTAAATATGTGAACCTTGAATTTGCATATTTAAAGGATTTATCAACATTAGATATGTATTTTAGAAAGTTCATAATCAACATGTCACTTGATATCGAACATTTTTTAAAGGTTAAATTATTAAATGACTTTGCAGAGAACAATAAGGAAGATGGATATAATATTGTTAATGAATTTTTATCAGTTTATCCTATAATATATGATAATATCTATTCTAAATCAAAGAATTCTACATGCAAATATTTAATAGAAAAGTATCATGATGAATTTTCAATTTGGAATATTGTCGAGGTTATAACCTTTGGAGATTTTATTAAGTTGTACCGATTTTATTATAATTATTATTATGATAAAGAAGAAATTAAGTTCAGTAATTTTTTATTATGTATAAAATTTCTTAGAAATGCAGCAGCTCATAATAATTGTTTATTAAATAGTTTTAGGAAACCATATAGCCAAGAAATATGGTCAAATAAGGAGATAACAAAATTTGTTTCTAAAATTCCGGGTATGACGAAAGAATTAAAGGGTGAAAAGCTAAAAAACCATATTATACATGATTTTATTACATCGCTTTATGTGTTTAATAGTGTGGTGAGCAGTAAAGAAATTAAATATAAAACAATGAAAGAATTAAAAGAATTGTTGGAAAATAGATTTATTAAGCATAAAGAGTATTATGAAAAAGTAGATATATTAATTGATAACTATAAATTTGTTAAAAAAATTATTGACTATTTTTATGATTTGTGTATATAATAGTAATGAAGAACAAAAACGAAAGTTTTTACCGAGGAGGTGCCTGCACTGAATCGGATTTTTTATTTAAGAAACCTTGGCCGTGCCCGTCACTTAAGTTGTTGAAAAGAGGCAGAGGGAAGTGTAAATAAATTAAAAGTCATAAAACGGATAATGTATGGACGTAACAGCTTTGAACTATTGAAAGCTAAGCTGTTACGTTTAGAGTTAAGGAAAATCAACTAAAGTTGGAAAGAACCGGTTTGACGCTTACTAATAAATTGTTAATATCTTATTTTATCTATCCTTGAAACTTGTAGCTATATTTCTTAATCAGCCACATATTTGCTTATCTTCGTTTGAGATTTTTGTAGCATTCTTTTCTTTAATTTCGTCATTTCTGGCAACCAATTCCAATGTAAAACAGCCAAAAACTGCTCCAACTAAATATGGAAGAGTAAACCATTTCAAAAACCATTCTACTTTACCTCTAATTAATTCTTTTGAAAGTTTTATCCCCTCGCTTGCAATTTCATTACTATAAGGCTTTAACAAATTAAATATTGGTTCTGATAAATAATCAGATATAAAAAAGCAATAACTTATAGTTGAGTATAATGCTAATATTAAATATACTGCTACCTTCACTTCGCTTCTAATTTCCTTAGGAGCAATATATATTTCAAAATTAAATATCAATACAGTAAAAGCTATCGTCATATATCCTATTACTGTGTCTGAAACTAATATTGGCATGTTACATATTCTTGATAAAGTATCACCCATGAGTACCCATATAAAAAGAGATATTAGTGGTAATATTAAGAAATATACACTATACATTACCCAATGTTTAAAATATTTATTTATAAACCTTCTATACCAATAATGCATCACTAAAAATAACTGAACATAAAGTATGTATTGAAGCACTTTACTTACATTAGAAAATATATTCATCACGAGCGTAGAATTAAACACTATAGCGTAAAGTGCAGCACAACTCCACTCTGCCATATATTTTAAATATAATTCTAATTTTAACTTTTTTTTATTAGATACTATTTTATACAAAATTAGTATTATCAATACCGTTTGAATAAGAGTAAAGATTACTTTTGCCGGATTAAATATAGTTGAATTATTTTTAATGGATGTAAATAATACCGTAAAATTTATTATCATAAATGCTATATAAATTCCATCAAATTGAAAATTTCTATATTTCTCTATTACCCACAATATAAAACTTTCTATTGCAACATACACAAGTTTTAACATAAACATAATACATTTAATTAATATTTTCCCTATATATTTCATAATCTCCATCGCTTTATCCATGAATTCCTCCATTAATTTCTATAATTATGTAAAATCTCTTTTCTTTATTATAATATTGTTGCCAACTAATTTCTACAAAACTTGGAAACAATATTACAACTTTTGTTTCCAATTCCACATTCCCTATCCTCTTGAACCCCTTATCTGGTACTATGTCAAGAAAAAGTGCAAATTAAAATGATAAATTTTGCTCCTTATGATTTGCCAATTTTAACTTGCTAATTTTGATTTATTTTCCTTCAGTTTTTTATGCATAGCTTCAAATTGATCCAGTGACATATAGTCACAAATGTTTAAGCAAGTCATTGGGTAGAGAAGTAGTGTTTGAAAAAATATTTGAGCCTTTGAAACCTGGGGATGTGCCAGCTACTTATGCTTCGACCGAACTGTTGCAAAAAGCAATAGGATTTAAGCCTGAGACTTCTATTGAAGAAGGATTGCAGAGGTTTGCGGATTGGTATGTGGGGTATTATAAAGTTAAATAAATTCAAGAAGTGCAAAAGACTGAAGTTGACAAATATGGGATTGTGGACGGTGTAAGTGTTGGAGACAGAGTTTATAAAGTAAATGATTTGGTGGAAAAACCTGCAGTAGATGTTGCACCATCCAATGTGGCAATACTTGGACGATATATAATCACTCCTCAAATATTTGATATTATAGAAAATACTAAATCGGGCAAGGGCGGAGAGATTCAGCTTACTGATGCATTGAGAGAATTAGCACAACGTGAAAATATATATGCTTATAATTTTGAAGGTAGAAGATATGACGCAGGGGATAAGCAGGGATTTTTGGAATCAACTGTTGAGTATGCGCTGAGGAGAGAGGATTTGAGAGAGGGTTTTTTAGAGTATTTGGTTGGATTGGTGGAGAAGGAAACAAAGGGTTCTGTTGGTGAGTAAATTTATTGTTGTAAATGTATTGGAAGAATGATAACGGAATTATAATGTATATTGATGCATAAATATGTGTCGGTTTTGATCATTTTGATTGGAATTTAATTTGTGTTGAAATTACAATATTAATAAATGATTTTTTTGTTTTATTTTAATAAAAAAATGCCTTTTATGGGATTTGGATGACCTTTCATGGAAATTTTATTATTTAGAATTTCATATTTATTAATTTAAGGAAGTTCATAACTATTTGGTGCTCCTAACACTATATAGCATGATGGGTGAAATTGTATTGAAATAATTTTGAGAATTTTATTTGCAGAACCAAATATATTATCAACCAAAATTAAAGTCAAAAGACTTCATCCTCATCTTTTTATAGGTGGGGTTTTATTTTACGATTATCAAATAACTTTCATAGTGGTTTCGCTTAATTTTTTATTCAAATTAACTTATTTAGAAAATTGCCAAAAAGAGAAAAGAGGGCTGAGTCAGCATTTTTAAGTGTTCCGACGTCCCTTACTTTAAATAAATACTTACTTCAGTAGACATTATGATGAAGCGGCTTAATTAAGATATTTTTCTATTATATCTTCTATTAGTTGAACTAATTTGAACAGTTTTTTCCTTATTTCGCTTTTAGTTTCAGGATCATAAGAAGCTAATTCACTTGAAAGGCATTCATAGAATTTATTAAAAGATTTATAAAAATGGTCAAGCTGTTTTTGTTTGTTTTCTTCATGTTTTATTTGCTTTGCTTTATTCCTTAATAGTTCTAATTGCTTGTTTAAATCCATTTCTTTGCAATTAAGATCATTAACATTTTTATTTAATTCTTTTATTTGTTTTTTTGTTAAGTTGTGTTTAATTTGTAGTTTTTGTACTTCTTCTTGAAGCCCCTTTGGAAATTTGTCTATTTCGTAATCTACTTCTTTACGAGGTGTTTTATATGTTACTATTGCATCAGGGTGATAATTACCTTCAAAAATAATATATCCATCCATTGCGATACATTGATATTCTTTTGGTTTCACTTGAGTTTTTAGTTTCGTCAATTCTTTATGACAGTTTTGTATATTATTAACACTGGATTTTTCATTAGCATTAACAGGCCTGAACTCTTGTGTTGACATCATATTACACCCCCACTTGTACATTTATATTAAGTGATGGGTTGTCATATTCTTCTTTTTACAATAATACTTATATTACAAAGGATGATGGTGACTGGTTTTAAATGTGGGGATGTTTTTCGGAGGTTTCCCGGTCACTTAACTTATTTTGACTATTATATTATATCATACTTTTATATGCAAATCGACTAACTCTGTAAAGAACCGATTTTCTCGTGCAAAAAACACTAAGCTTTTAAATTA
>DIVM01000185.1 GCA_002435835.1 Firmicutes bacterium UBA6132 | reverse complement strand
AGGTATCATTCAACGGACAATTGGCTTTGAATGATAACAAAAATGTTTATTATGTTACTGAAAGAGCAGTATTTAAATTAACTCATGACGGCCTTGAATTAATAGAAATTGCTCCGGGTGTTGACTTACAAAAGGATATATTGGATCAGATGGATTTTGAACCTATTATTAAAGACGTTAAGTTAATGCCTGCTGAGATATTTAATGAAACTTGGGGCGGTCTTGCTGAAATAATGGATGTAAACAATAAATAATTAGAATAAGGAGAATGAAATGGTTAGCGAAAAATTATCTGCTAAATATCCCGTTGTTATTGAAACTAATGATGCTTCAATATTAAACATGGGTGACAAAATAGCTGCACTTGTGTTTTGTGGTGAAGGTGAAAAAATAAGTTCAAAAACAGCAGTGTGGGCTGCAAATGCTTTAAAAGAAATAGAGAATGAATATAATGGTTTAGTTGTGTATGGCAACGAAGAAAATTTGTGTTCGGGCAATGTAATAGATTTAAACGATGATTCAATAGCATGTTCTAAAAATTATCAAAGTTTAACATCAACAATAAAACATTACAGCAAACCAGTTGTAACATTGTTGAAAGGAATGTGCTTTGGAATAGGATATGAAGCAGCTCTTAACAGCCATGCAGTGTTAACATGTCCTTCAGTTTCTAAATTTGGATATGACTTAAGCCAAGGATTAAGTCCCATGGGCGGCGGTTTGACATCACAAATAATTGAAACATATGCTAAAGGCGATAATGTTCCTGGTCATGATATCGTTCCGTTTTTAAAAGTGTTATTAAATAATGTTTATGGTCCTAAGAAATTTGAAAGCATATATGAAGCAAAAGCAAAAGGATTTTTGCCAAGCAATGCAACAATAATTAAAGTAGATGAAGACATTATAGAAAAGGGAAAACAAAAAGCTTTAAATATGTTCAATGAAGGATTTGAAAAAGTAAAAGAAAAATCAGTTGTTGTAACTGGCACAACAGGAACAGCAGCTATGGATATCACAATAATAAACAGTTACGAAGGATTATTCTTGCCACCTGCATTATATAATGTAGCTTTAAAAACATCATATATCATAGGCGGAGGAAATGTACCTAAAAAGACATTAGTTTCAGAACAACAACTTTTGAATTTAGAATCACAAGCATTTTCTGAAATTGTTGAGCAAAAAAGAAGTGAGGTAGCAAAATGAGAGAAATAGTTATAGTAAGTTATGCACGTTCTGCAGTTGGTAAAGCACCTAAGGGATCTTTAAAAAATACTCGACCTGAAGATTTAGGAGCTCAGACTCTTAAAGGTCTCATGGCTAAAACACCTCAAGTTAAATATGGTGACGTTGAAGATATTATTGTTGGTAATGCATTCCCAGAGGCAGAACAAGGTTTAAATATTGCAAGAACAGCTTCAGGATTGGCTGGTTTCCCAGATGAAGTTTCAGCACAATCTGTTAACAGATTCTGTTCGTCAGGAGTGCAAACAATTGCAACTGCTCATAATGCTATATTAGCCGGCAATATTGATATAGCTATTGCAGGCGGAGTAGAAAGCATGAGCACTATTCCAGGTGGCGGCAACATGAACTTCCCGCATTTTGATTTAATGAGATCAAATTTAGGCCATTATCTTTCAATGGGTTTAACTGCTGAAAGAGTTGCCGAGCAATATAATATAAGCAAAGAAAAACAAGATAAATTAGCTTTAAGAAGCCATAATTTGGCTGAAATAGCTCAGAAAAACGGATGGTTTGACGAAGAAATAGTTGATATTCAAGCAATCAGAGCTTTAGAAGACGGTACTGGCCAAGAAACTTTCATATTTAATAAAGATGAAGGAATTAGATATGGTCAAACTATGGAAGCAGTTGCTAAGTTAAAACCTGTTTTTAAAAGAGACGGTACTGTAACTGCAGGAAACTCTTCTCAAACTAGTGATGGAGCAGGTTTTGTAATGCTTATGACTAAAGAAAAAGCAATTGAATATGGTTTAAAACCAATAGCAAAAGTATTAGGTTATTCAGCTGTTGGCGTAGCTCCAGATATTATGGGTGTAGGTCCTATATATGCAATTCCAAAAGTATTGAAACAAACAGGATTAACTCTGAAAGATATAGATTTAATAGAGTTAAATGAAGCTTTTGCTGCTCAATCAGTTGCTTGTATAGAAACGCTTGATTTACCTGAAGAAATAATTAACGTTAATGGTGGAGCAATAGCTTTAGGACATCCTTTAGGAGGCAGCGGAGGATTTTTAACTTGTAAATTATTTAGCGAATTAAAAAGAAGACAAAAATCTATAGGTCTTGTAAGTATGTGTGTTGGCGGAGGCATGGGAGCTGCAATAGTTTACGAAATGTTATAAAGAAGGTATTAAAATGGGTGAAAAAGGTATAAAAGTTTCTGAAATTCAAAGTATTTTGCAAATAAATTCTAAAATTGAAAAAGTTATAGAAGAAAAAGTAAATCCTAAGTTAGAAGAGCATAAGGGCTGGATAGAATTTATTGAGTTTAATAATAGTATCATTTATGTTAGGTTTAGGGGTGCGTGCAGTGGCTGTGCATCTAACTATGAAACACTTGATAATTTAGTTAAACCTATTTTAATGGAAAATTTTAATGAAATTCAAGATGTTGATATAGTAAATGATTTAAGTAATGAAATGATTGAATTTGGAAGAAGTCTACTAAATAAAAAGTAACATAAAAAAACTGAGATATATAAAATTTATCTCAGTTTTTTAGTGTTTAAATAAATATTTAACAAATTAAATTCAATATATTTATTGGAATTTATAAAAATACAATGTATAATAACCTATTATTGTTAAATATTAATTACTAATGATAGAGGTTTAAATGAAAATTTACAATATAAAAGGAAATACATATTATTTTGAAACTAAATACTCCTATATACCTTTTTATAAATTAAATGACAATGAAATTGTTATGTTAGATTCAGGATATTATGGGACGGATGATAAAATAATTCAAGAGTTAATTTCAAAATATAATTTTAATGTAAAAGCTGTAATTTGTTCCCATGGTCACATTGATCATATTGGAAATAATTTTTGGCTTCAAGAAAAATATAATACAGAAATTATAATGTCCGATTATGAAAGCAATTTTTGCGAGTCAGTATATGGGTTAAAATCATTTCATTTCACTGTTTATTTAAAAGGTGCTGATAAAAGATTTGAACCAATCCCATTTATAACAGATAGAAAAATAACTAATTCCGATAAATATATTGAAATTTCAGGTCATAGATTTGAAATTGTTCAATTGCCTGGACACACATATTTCCATTTAGGAATAATAACACCTGATAATGTTTTTTATGTAGGGGATTCACTACTTAGCAGTGAAGCTATAAAAGAAAATAAGTTATCTTTTTCATCCAATATATTATTAGACATAAATTCAAAGGAAAAAATTAGGAATACAAAATGTGATAAATATATATTAGCTCATAAAGGAGTATATGATTATTCCATTATCAATGAATTAATAGACCAGAATATATTATTTTATGAAGAACAAATGCAGTTAATAATAGATTCTGTCAAAGATCACATGACCTTTGATGATATTTTTAAAGAAATAATTAATAAACTACAAATTAGCAAACATGCATCATCATATGTTCAAACTGAAAGAATTATTAAAAACTTTATTAATTATTTACTTGAAAATGGGGTTTTAAGAATAGAAATAGAGGATGATACATTGAAATATTGCAGAAATAAGCATATTGCCATAGAGTAACTATTCATAAATGTATTCATTGCTTTTTGTATAATTATAGGGTAATATAATAACATACAAATAAAATTAATAAAATACTGAAATATGTTTAATTATATAAATTATATGCAGATTTTAAGTAAAAGAAAAGAGAAAAAATAAAATATGAAATTTGAAAACTTAAATTTAATCGAACCGATTTTAAAAGCTTTAAAAGATGAAGGTTACGAATCACCATCACCTATTCAGGAACAATCAATTCCATCAGTGCTTGAAGGCAGGGATTTATTAGGATGTGCTCAAACAGGAACAGGAAAAACAGCAGCATTTGCAATCCCAATCATACAAAAAATCTATGATCAAAAATATATCAAAGGTCAAAGACGACAAATTCAATCATTAATATTAACCCCAACAAGAGAACTTGCAGTACAAATAGCAGATAGTTTCTTAGCTTATGGAAAATATACTAATTTAAGATATTATGCTGTTTATGGTGGAGTATCTCAAAGTCCTCAGGCAGAAGCATTAAGAAGAGGTATTGACATATTAATAGCTACACCAGGAAGACTTAATGATTTAATAAATCAAAGACTTGTAAATCTTAGTAATGTTAAAATGTTTGTACTTGATGAAGCAGACCGCATGCTTGATATGGGATTTATAACGGACGTAAAAAGAATAGTAGCTCATGTTCCTAAACAAAAGCAAACTTTGTTTTTTTCAGCTACGATGCCTAATGAAATAAAAAAACTTGTAAATTCACTTTTAGTAGACCCAGTTAAAGTTGAAGTAACACCTACTTCATCAACAGTAGATATAATAGATCAAAGTGTATATTTTGTGGATAGAGATAATAAAAAGAATTTATTATTGCAATTACTACAAAATGAAAAAGAAAAAATTTCATCAGCTTTAATTTTTACAAGGACTAAACATGAGGCTGATAAAGTTGTTAAGTTTCTTGAAAAAGGTAATATAAATGCATTGGCAATTCATGGCGACAAATCTCAAAATGCAAGACAATCAGCTTTAAATAATTTTAAAAGCGGTAAAATAAAAGTTCTTGTGGCAACAGATATTGCAGCAAGGGGTATTGATATAGATGAATTATCCCATGTAATAAATTATAATCTTCCAAACATACCAGAAACTTATGTTCATAGAATTGGACGTACAGGAAGAGCTGGACTTGGAGGAACTGCAATTTCATTTTGTGAATATGAAGAAAAAGCATTTTTGAAAGATATACAAAAATTAATCAATAAAAATATTGATGTAATAGCTGATCACCCATTTCCTATGATGGTTAATTATGTATTGCCAAAAGCTGAAAGAAATCAAAGAAGACCAGTAATGGATAAATTACCTAAATCAGTTAAATCAGATAAATCGGATAAATCAGCTAAAACTAATAAAACAGATAGAAAAGATAGAATCGAAAGATCTGAAAGAAAAGAAAAAAGTAATAAATTCAACAGCAAAAGTGATTCTAAAAAAACATATTTTAAAGATAAAAAAAGCAACAGTAAATTTAAAAAAAATTACAATTAAAAAATGATTATTTAAAAACAATTTTTAACAATTGACACAAATAATATTTTTTGATAATCTATGTATGAAAATAATAAGTTTGTACCTAAACTTTAAGAAGAAAAGGAGAGATACTATGATATTAATAGTTGATTTTGGTGCACAGTACAGTCAGCTTATTGCTAGAAGAGTTCGTGAAGCAAGTGTGTATTGTGAAATTGTACCATATACATATACAATTGATAAAATCAAAGCTAAAAATCCCCAAGGAATTATATTGTCCGGAGGACCTGCAAGTGTATATGTTGAAAACGCCCCAAAAATAACTCATGAGATTTTTGAACTTGGTGTACCTGTTCTTGGTATTTGCTATGGAGGACAATTTATAGCACAGGAATTTGGCGGAAAAGTAAACAGAGCTGATTCAAGAGAATATGGACGTGTTAAACTTAACAAATTGTCCAATGATAAATTATTTGACAGCATTAAACAAGATACACTTTGCTGGATGAGTCATACAGATTATATTGAAATGGCTCCAGAAGGTTTTGAAATCACAGCTTCTTCAGAAACATGCCCTGTATGTGCTATGAAAAATGAAGAAAAGAAAATTTATGCAGTTCAATTCCACCCAGAAGTAGAACATACGGAAAGTGGAAGAGAAATATTAAACAACTTCATTTACAATGTTTGCGGTTTAGGCAAAGATTGGGATATGGGAGAATTCTGTCAAGAAGAAATTGCAAAAATAAAAGAATTAGTTGGGGACAAAAAAGCTCTTTGTGCTATGTCAGGTGGAGTTGATTCATCAGTTGCAGCTGTTATGGTTCATAAAGCAATTGGTTCAAACTTAATTTGCGTATTTGTTGATCACGGCCTTTTAAGAAAGGACGAAGGAGATCAAGTCGAGAAAATATTTAAAGATACATTCCATATGAATTTAATACGTGTAAATGCAGGAGAAAGATTTTTAGGAAAATTAGCTGGAGTTACAGATCCTGAAACAAAACGTAAAATAATAGGTGAAGAATTTATCCGTGTATTTGAAGAAGAAAAAGAAAAATTAAAAGAAGAATTCGGTCACATAGATTATTTAGTTCAAGGAACTATTTACCCTGACGTAATCGAAAGCGGTACAGCTACAGCATCAGTAATCAAAAGCCACCACAATGTTGGAGGACTTCCAGAAGATGTTGATTTTGAACTTTTAGAACCATTAAGACAATTGTTTAAAGATGAAGTTCGCCAAGTAGGAAGAGAACTTGGAATACCTGAAGAAATAGTAGAAAGACAACCATTCCCAGGACCAGGACTCGCAATTCGTTGTTTAGGCGAAATAACAGAAGATAAATTAAAAATAATAAGAGAAGCTGATTTTGTTTTCAGAGATGAAATTAAAAAAGCAGGACTTCAAAATAAAATCTGGCAATATTTTGCATGTTTACCTAACGTAAGAAGCGTAGGCGTTATGGGTGATGAAAGAACTTATTCACACACTATAGCTTTAAGAGCCGTAACTTCATCAGACGGAATGACATCTGACTGGGCAAGAATACCATATGATGTATTGGAAAAAGTATCAAATAGAATAGTTAATGAAGTAGATAATGTAAATAGAATTGTTTATGACGTAACAAGCAAGCCACCTTCAACTATTGAGTGGGAATAGAATAGTGTTGTAATTTCAATAATAAATAGCATTGGGTTTGTATGAAAATAAGGATGGATGGGTATGTTTTTACTGTATTTTTCGGTAATCATAACCATCTATTTTATTATTTTAGAGGAGGCTTTCCCAGTGGAAATATTACAAGGAAAAACAACGGTTAAGAGAAGAAAGAATTTACAATTATGCAAAGTTGAAGATATATCATATTAAACTCTTTACGATTTATATTAAAAAGAATCTTTATGATCCTGAATATGTGTACTTGTTCCTTTATTTTTGCCTGCGTATTAGCACCTCTGTTGAATTAGTTGACAGTAGACGGTATTCCTTTGCTAAATATAAACATGTATTCAAAGCAGGGTTCATATCTTTTGAGATTACTGGGGTGTGGATTTTGTTTTATATAAATTATTGTATTATATAATTTAAATCCTACTTTTTTAAACATAAAAATCTGTTTTAATATCGAAGTTTAAAGTCGAATGTATTTTCTGGATTACTTCTATGAACCATAAAATATATCTTTAAATTATTCTCATTATGGAGTAAAATTTAACAGAGGTGGTTCAATGTTTTTTATGGCAGGAGTATATTCGAAAACAAAGAAATTAGAATATCATGAGTTCAGGCTTTGCGGCAGTTGTTCTAAATATGGCCGTTATGAAGCATATATGGAATACAGTGTTTTAAGCTTATTTTTTATTCCCGTATTTAAATTTAATAAAAAGATTTATGTTAGAACAACATGTTGCAACAACAGTTATTTAATAACAAATAAAGAAAAAAGCAAAATGATAGAAGATGGTCAAACGGATGTTTTTTTAAAAGATGAAGACTTGCAATTAATTCAAACAGGATTGAATTTCAATATTATAAAATGTAATAATTGCGGCTTTGAAACAGAAGGAAGTCATAAATTTTGCCCAAATTGTGGTAATTCGTTAAAATAGATGTTAAATTATTACCATAAATTATACATATTATAAAAATGGGCCGTTATTTTAATAAAAAACTAACAGAGTCATGTATAAACTATGTATAATTGGTGTTTTAAGAGAAATAAGAAAATAACTTAGTATGATAAGAAAAATGAAAGGAGTATTAGATTAATATGATTAACAAAATAGAACAAGTACTTGATGAGTATGTAAGACCAAAATTAGCAGCGCATTATGGAAATGTAAAAGTTATAAATTTTAATGACGGAATTCTTGAAATAAAGCTTGAGGGCCAATGTGGCAATTGTCCTTCTGCAAGGTCTACAGTTGATGATATTATAGAAGGTGAGTTAAAAGAACATGTATCAGAAATAAAAAAAGTAGTATTGATTGAAGGAGTAAGTGATGATCTTATAGATTTTGCTAAAAAATTATTAAATAAAGAAATACCACAAGATTAGATGATGCATCATAAATTTAGAGAAAAATATAAATAGGTTTATTAAAAGACAAATTTATAATAAGGAGAAATGGAAAAATGCAGTACATAGTTTTAGCTTATGATGGCACTGATGAAAAAGCAACAGATAGAAGACTATCGGTAAGAGAAGAACATTTAAAATCCGTAGAAAGAAGATTTAAAACCGGGGAGCACATGTATGGGGCAGCAATAACAGATGATTCTGGAAAAATGGTAGGCTCAATGATGGTGGTAAACTATTCTTCAAGGGAAGATTTGGATAAATGGTTAAAGGACGAACCTTATGTA
>DIVM01000107.1 GCA_002435835.1 Firmicutes bacterium UBA6132 | reverse complement strand
TGTTTAATTGTATTTTGAGTTACAACACCGTTCTCCCCTGCTGAATTAGAAAACATTGGAGACATCATTACCCTATTGGGAAGTTGTAGGTTCTTTATTTTTATGGGTGTAAACATTTTAACTTCGCTCATCAATCATGTCCTCTTTCCTTTAGAAATTTATTTTTTATTTAATTCTTTAACTTTTTCAACTGCTATTTTTATAGCATCGTAAAATTGCAAGTATCCTGTACATCTGCATAAATGACCTGATAATTCATCTTTAATAGTTTCTTCATCAGGATCATCATATTTATCAAGAATAGCTTTTGTAGAAAGTACTACACCTGGTGTACAAAAACCACATTGAATAGCTCCGGCTTCTACGAAAGCTTCTTGTATTGGATGAAGTTGTCCATTTTTACTTAAACCTTCAATTGTTATAACTTTTTTGCCATGCACTTTTGCTGCTGGTATAATACATGCATTAACAGGTTTTGAATCAAAAATTACAGTACATGCACCACATTCGCCTTCCCCACAACCTTCTTTAACTCCGGTAAGTCCAAGATTTTCTCTTAAAACTTTTAACAAGGTTTTATTAGGGTCTACCAACACTGTTACATCTTCATCATTTAAATTGAATTTAATTTCTTGCATATTCTCACCTCGCTTACTTAACTAAATTGCATCTAGCAGAATCTAATGCTTTATAAACTAAATCTTTTACTAAAACTTTTCTATATTCTCCAGTTCCTCTTAATAAACTATCTCTTGGATTAGCTTCATTGAAAGCTTCTATTGAAGCTAATTCAATTATACTTTCATCAGAGATATCTTTTCCTTTTAAATATTCTTCTGTTTTCTTAGCTCTAAAAGGAATAGTTGATACAGGGGAAATCACTAATTTTGGATTTATTACTATATTGTTTTCTACTTCTAATTTAGCTGCTACATTTATTATAGGTAGAGCTAAGGAATTTCTTGGAGCAATTCTTTCAAAAGACGTTGTATATTCATTTTGTGGTATATCAATAAATATTTTTGTTATGATTTCTTTTGATGAATCTATTATGCTTTTGCCTAAACCTAAATATAAATCTTCCACCTTTACAATTCTTCTTCCATTTATAGAAGCAACTTCGCATCTTGCTTCAAGAGCTACAAAATTTACACCAACATCTCCAGCAGGCTGTGCACTAACTATATTTCCGCCAATTGTTGCAATATTTCTAATTTGTGGAGATCCAACACTTCTACAACCATCTGCTAAACCTTTAAAAATTTTTTTAATATTCTTATTAACAGAAATTTCAGTACATGTTACACAGGAACCCAATGCAATATTATTGTCTTGAATTATAATTTCATTTAATTCATCAATATTTGCTATGTCTATTAAAACTTCAGCTTTAACTTTGCCAGATTTTAACCATAGAACTAAGTCAGTTCCTCCCGCAACAACTTTGGCTTTGCCTTCATATTCATTTAATAAATTTATTGCTTCATCCACTGATTTAGGATATAAATATTTATTAACTTTCACCATTTTTGCCTCCTTGTTTATTCTGTAGAGCTCTGTAAACTTTTTCCGGAGTAATAGGTAAGTCTTTTATTCTAACACCAACTGCATCCTCTATTGCATTAGCAATCGCTGGTGCTGTAGGTATTAAGGTAGGTTCACCAATTCCCTTAGCTCCAAAAGGTCCAATTGGATCATTTGTTTCGATTATTATACTTTCAATTTCTGGCATATCTTTCATTGTCATTAAAGTATATTGATGTAATCCCCTACTTTGTGGAATACCATCTTTAAATTGCATATTTTCATAAAGTGTCCATCCAATACCTTGAGCTACTCCACCATTTATTTGACCTATAACACCATTTGGATTTATTACTTTTCCTACGTCGTGTGCTGCGGCAACTTTAATAACTTTAACATGTCCAGTTAATGTGTCAACCTCAACTTCAACTCCATGAGCACCGTAGGTATAAGCGCTTGAATAGTCTCCATATCCGCTTGCATCAGCACCTACAGTAGGAGGATCATAGCTTATATATGTTGTAAAAGGTATTGATCTATTAGTTCTAATAGCTAATTCGCATAATTTCTTTATTGATATATTTTTCTTGCTGTCACCTTTGTAATAAACAATTCCATCTTCAATATTTAATGCATCTTTAGGTATTTTTAATTCAACAGATGCAAGAGCTATTATTTGTTCTCTTATTTCTTTTGCTGCAATCATAACAGCTTTACCACCTACAGTAGTCACCCTACTTGAATAAGTGCCAAGTGCAAATGGGCTTATATCAGTGTCTAGTGGCATTATAGTGATATCTTCTATATTAATTCCTAATACTTCAGCAGTAATTTGAGCAAATATTGTATTTGATCCTTGTCCTAAATCAGACTCTCCAGAAAATACAAAAACTTTTCCATCTTCATGCATTCTAATCATTGCAGAGGAACCATCATATTTGTCTCCGCCTCTGTTTCCTGATACGTGATTCATACATGCTATGCCTATACCTCTTTTAATTCTTCCGTTTTTATCTTCTTTTGGAAGTTTACTTTTTTCAATAGATTCTTTAGCAGCTGTTAAACATTCTGTCAAACCGCAACTTTTTATTTTCCATCCATGCAAAGTCAAATCGCCCTTTTGCACTGCATTTTTCAACCTAACCTGTAATGGATCTAAACCAATTTTTCTTGCGCATACATCTATAAAAGACTCCATGGCAAAATGCCCCTGGCTGTTTCCATATCCTCTAAATCCACTTGTAGGAATTAAATTTGTATAAACTAAATAAGAATCAGTTTTTGTAGATTTAAATCTATATAAACAGTCAGTTCTTATGGACATATTTAACAATATTTTTGGCGCTGCCCATGAGTATGCTCCATTGTCAGCAATTATTGTAAATTGTTTGCTTACCATAGTTCCGTCTTTCATCATGCCCAATTTCATTTTTATTTTTGGCGCAACTCTTGGTCTTGTGGTAAGCATTTCTTCTTCTCTTGTCAATATTAATTTTACAGGTCTATTAGTTTTTTGTGCTAATATAGCTACAATTGGATGGAAATTTCTAATCCATATTTTAGCTCCAAAGCCACCACCTATAAATGGAGACTTAATAGTTATTTTAGAAGGTTCAATTCCTAATGCTTTAGATATTTCATTTCTTCCTTGAAATGATGCCTGTAATCCTGTATAAATAGTAAGCCTACCATTCTCTTCCCATTTAGCTATTGCACCAAAAGGTTCCATATATAAACCTTGAGCTCTGTGTGTGCTGAATTCATCTTCAAATACATAATCACAAGAAGCAAAATCTTCTTCCACATTACCTCTTGAAAAATGATATTCTTTAGCTAAATTGTTTTTAAATTCTTCATGAACTAAGGCTGAACCATCTTCCATAGCTTTTAACACATCATCCACCACAGGTAATATTTCATAGTCAACTTTTATTAATTTAATAGCTTCTTCAGCTATTTCTTCTGTTTCTGCAGCAACCGCAGCAACTTCATCACCAACATATCTTACTTTATCTATTGCTAACATTGTTACATCAGGTGCATCTAACCCAAACTTAATTTCTGGACAGTCTTTTGATGTTATTACAGTTTTTACTCCTTCAAGATTTTCAGCTTCTGATGTATCTATGCTTAATATTCTTGCATGTGGATGAGGCGAACGAAGTATTTTGCTGTAAAGCATATTTGGAATAACTAAATCATCCAAATATTTAGCTTTTCCGCATACTTTTTCTTTAGCTTCTAAAAAATTTTGTTTATTTCCTATATATTTCATGTTAACCTCCGCATTATTTCTTGCATATAGTAAAATCAAGGTTATTTTTAGGATAGTAATCATATTCGCCTTGAACAAATATAACTGCACCCTTTATCATTTTACGCTCATATAGTTCCATAGTTTTTTCTAAACCCTTATTAATGGATTTAAACTTTTCTTCGTTAGTTAAATTTCCTAAAGTTTTTACTACCCTTATACCTTTAATATCAGTATCAAAATCAATATTTTCTGCTAAACAAGTTTCAATATTTGGGCTGTCTATGTATGTGCAGTTTGCTATTTCTGTTGCAGCTGCATCTGCTAAACTCGAACTTTTAGCTACAACGGTTACTGCAGAAGCAACACCCTTAGTTAAACTTCTTCCTCCATAACCACTCGTAGTTATTCCTTTTATTCCGCTTGAACATTTTATATTTATGCTATGTGATATATTTCTTGTTGTAATATCACCAATTATTCCTGCTTTAAAAACACTGTTTATATCTTTTTTATAAAAAGCAATATCTCCCCCATTATTTATAACAACATAATCCATATCAGTTTTTAGAAGGATTTCTTCCATCACTAAATCTGAAAATGTTCCTGCAACAGATGCCATGGGAGTAAATTCATTATTTCTCAAATATTTTACAGATTCTATCATCATTTTCAAAGCCCTTGGATAATAATGAGCTTTGCATAAATCAATTTCATTAATCCACTTTTTTGCCACATCCAAGTAATTTGTTAGGCATTTTAATGTTTCTATCGCTTTTTCTGCACCTATTAATTCTGATTCAATGGAAATTTCACCTTGCTTTTTTGCTTGAATTGTCATTGTAATAGGACCATAATCAACTAACACCCTTCCATCATTTAATATTGTATATTTATCTGTCAGCATCATATGGCCCTCCTATAAAAACTAACTAATTTTTATTTTTTTTCTTGATAATATTTTAATGCACCTGGATGCAATTCAACTGGAGCAACATCCTGTAATGTTTCTAAAGTTAATCCTTTTAATGAACTGTGAATTCCAGTAAAATATTCAAGATTTTCATCTATTGATTTTACTATAGCATATGCTTCTGCATCAGAAAGTTCAGCATTTGTAAACAATACAACTTTAGCAGCAACAGTTGGTACATCTTCTGTTAAGAAATTATATTTATCTTTTGAAATTACTGCATCATAAGTTCCTAATTCACTATTTAATTTTGCTTGTACTTCTTTAGACATAGGAAGTAAAGTTAATTTTAAGTTACTTGAAGCATCAACTATGTTGCTTGATGGTACTTGTATAACATTTGAGTAAGCTTCAATTTTTCCGTCTCTCATTAAGTCTATGGATGATCCCATTGACATGAAGTCTACATTACCACCCCAAGATTTAATATCTTCATACGTAATACCATTCGCTTCTAAAGTTTTCTTACCTACTATTTCCATAAATGAATCTTTTGTATTAAAATTAATTTTTAAAGGATACTTTTTAGTTTTTAAATCTTCAAAATTTGTTATTCCCGCATCTTGCAAAATTAAGAAATGTTCTGCAGCTTCGCCGTATAAAACTGCAAGTGCTCTTAAATTTTCAAGTTTTTTTGGGAATGGTTCAACACCATCTGAAGCCATTTTTAAAAAGCTCGCATGTGCAACACCTAATTGAACTTTGTTAGTACTAACCATTGCTACGTTTGCAGCTTCTTGACCAACTTCATAAGCTACTTCTGATCCTGGATAACTTCTTCTAATAACTTCACTAACACCTTCGCCTATAGCTGCCCATGCACCACCAATTGATCCACCAGCTATTGTTAATTTTAATTTTTCTACATCAGTGCTTGGTTGAGTTGAATTTGTAGTGTTATTCGCTGGTGCTTGCTCTGTTTTCCCACCTCTGTCACAACCTACAATGAAAGAACTTAAAATCATTACCAATGCCAATAAAAGTGATACTTTTTTTGTTAAATTTTTTCTCATAAAATCCTCCAAATTTAATTTTTTGTTACTGCTATTTTTTCACTTAATTTTTTGCTCTTAATTAAATCAAAAGCATAAATTAAACCAAAAGCCACAAAACCTACTATTGAAGTAATTGTTTCTGGGTAAATCATACAAAAACCACCTACAAATAATATTGCCCTAAATACAGGGTTTAACTTAGTTATCAAAAATCCTTCTGAACCTGCACTTAAAGAGTAGCATCCCAATACAGCGCTAATTATCATTATATATGTTCCAACCTCTAAGAATGCTGAAGGTGCGCACAACATTGCAGGATCAAAAACAAACATAAATGGTATGATAAAGCATACTACTCCTATCCTGCAAGCCATCCATCCAATTTTTGTTGCGCTTGCATCCGCTATACCTGCTGCTGCATAACTTGCAACTGCAACTGGAGGTGTTATAGCTGAAAATGTTGAATAATATACAACAAACATATGAGCTGCTATAAGAGGAACACCTAATTCTATTAATGATGGTATTGCTAAAGATGCCGTTAAAGCATATGCAGCAGCAACTGGCATTCCCATACCAAGGAGTGTACATAGAGCTGCTGTAATCATTAAAGCACCTAACATTGTACCTCCGCCAACGCTTAATACTAAACTTGCTATTTTACCAGTTAATCCTGTTGTCATTAACCCACAGATTACCATACCTGCAACAGCACAGGATAATGATACTATTATTGATGATAAAGCTCCGTCTTCTAATGCATCAAGTATTGTTTTCAAACTCATTCTTGTTTCCTTTTTCAATGAACTTGCAATTATAACACAAACTATACCTGCAACAGCTGCCATAGATGGTGTGTAACCCGTCATAATCATAGCTACTAATACTATCAAAGGTAAAACAAACAAGAACCCTTCTTTTAATGTTTCTTTTAAGTCAGGGAGTTCTGAAGCAGGCAATCCTTTAATACCAGTTTTCTTTGCTCTTAAATGGCACATGAATAAAAGCGATCCATAATATAGTATTGCTGGAACTGAAGCTGCAATAGCTATCTCTTTATACGGAACACCAGCCATTTCAACCATCAAAAATGCTGCCGTACCCATAATAGGTGGCATTATACCGCCTCCTGTTGATGATACTGCTGATATAGCACCTGCAAATACAGAGTCATATCCATCTTTTTTCATCATAGGTATTGTAAATGAACCAATTGTTGCAACGTTTGCCGTAGGGCTTCCGTTAATCATACCAAATAATCCTGCTGATACAACTGATACTTTTCCAGCACCACCAGCATATTTTCCTGCAATAGCTAATGAAAACTTATGGAAAAAAGCACCTGCTCCTGAATAGCTGAAAAATGAGCCAAACAAACAGAACAAAAATACAAATGTTGATGCAACAGCTATAGGTGATGTAAATAATCCGTTTGTTGTAAAAACAAGCTGGTCTAATATATCTATAGGTGGAATAAATCTATGTCCAAATGACCCTGGAAGCAAATCTCCAAACAGAGCATATGATAAAAATATTATTCCAATAGATGGAAGAACAATGCCCATGCATCTTCTTGTTGCATCAATTACTAATATAGATAATATAAAACCAAATACTATATCCGGTATACTCAAAGGATCTATTTGAGGCCACCTAACTAAATATCTGCCCATTTGTGATACATAGTAAACACCAATTACTGTTATTAATATAGCCATTGCATAATCTATTTTAGTAATTTTAGACCTATCTTTGTTTTGTGCAGGTGTAAAATATAGGTAACACATTACTAATATAAAAGTTAAATGTATCGCGTAATGCATTTGTGGCTGCATGGACGAGAAAACGCTTTGCCACAGCTGATAAATGGACATAATTATAGCAATCCATCTTACTATCTTTTTATCATTACCGGAAATTTTTCTTTTTTTCCCGCCATCTTTATAATTTAACAAAAACTCTTTCATGATAACCTCCGCTATCTTTTTAATTTAGTATACTCAAATCTTCCTTCTTTTTTTACATCCTCTAATTTACTAACAGATTTAATATGACCTCCTATTTTATCGTATTTTTCTTTTACGATCGTATACTCTATTGGTGCTAATACTGCAGGGGATGCTGTATAATTAAATGGTTCATCAACCATTTTTTCTACATCTGCTAAAAATGTAATTCCTCCTCCTGGCATAATAAACGTTTCAGCTCCTGCAATACTTAAAACTGCATCACCTTTATGCACTGCTTGTGTAAGCATAATAGGATTTATTGTAACACCAGCTCTTGCACTTCCGCCAACACCTGCATAGTACATAGCTGATACTTTACTTTCTTCGCAATTTCCTGCTGCCAATTGTCTGAATTTTTCTAATTCTTCAGGTATTTCAATTTCTACAGGTTTTCCTTCTTCATTAACTTCATATAATGCAATTTGTCGCCATGTTGTTTCTGCAACCAATATTTTCATACCTACTTTTGCGATGTTCATATCAATATGTTTTATTGCTTCAATAGGATTTTCTATATTAGTTCCACCCCAGCCTTTTCCATGCTCAAAGAAATATCTTCCATTTGTAGCAAGCCTACCAACTGGTGTAACTCCACTATATGGAAGTTGTTCTGCGCCTGCTGGATGCTTAGTAAACAATCCAGTAATATGGTGGTCTAAAATTATTGCTTCATCTATTAATTGTCCTAAATGTTTAGCGAAAAGCCCGCAGCATGCTCCTCCACATCCAACTCTCATTTTAGTATCTTCAACACCATCAACTATTGGAGATTTTCCAACTTGTATATCCAGGACAGCCCCTTCATCAATTTTTAATCTAACTTGTTTTTTATTTCCTATTTCAGCCATTGTTTTAACAACAGTCATACCATGTGGTCCTTTAACTCTGTTAACTCCACCAAGAATTATTATTTGAGAACCATATTGTTCAGTGCTCACTGTTCCTACTTCTTTGCCATCCCTTCTAACAATGGCGCCTTCTTTACCAATATACTTATTGGTATCGATTTTCACCATCATAGAGCTGTAGGATATTGGTGCTTCAGTAACAACAGTAACAACATCAAAATCATCAATTTTTTCTTCAACAATATACGGTGCTGGATGGTAATCTGGATAGCTTGCACCAGCTCCAACAGCAGTTATCAGAGGTTTACTTATAGCTATTTTTTCTCTATTAGGTTCTATATTGTCAGGAATTTGTAATGGTCTATTTCTTAACAAAGTACCTTCTAAATTTGTAAATCTTTTACAAGCACCCATTTTTCCATTTGGAATTATACACCTAACTCCACAGTTCATACAAACTATGGAGTCAGTGTTAGTATTTAATACTTCTTCAAGCGCATCATATTTACAAACCTTAATACAGCTCATGCAATTAACACAATTTTCATTGATATTAGCTTTTTTATCTACCATTTCAATTGCGTTCATAGGACAAACTTTATAACACTCTCTACATCCAATGCACTTATCAATACTAACTTTAATCATGTTATTCTCCTTAAATAAGGTTATTTTTCTTTGCTTCTAATATTTTTAATAATCTTTGTTGTTCATTATTTACTATCATGACACCTTCATCAACGCCCATACCAGGTTTTCCAGCCATAGCAAAAGGTTTTGTAGCAACTGCAAGGTTAACACATACTAATGCTGATTTATCAGTTTCATTACATGTACCACCTTGATAAGCTAAGACACCATTTTTCTTGCAATACAATACTGCTTCTATGATGTTGTTAATTCCTCCAAGGTCAATAGTTTTAACTTGAACCATATCGCAAGCTTTAGCATCAACCCATTCAACAATTTCTTCATATGTATTTGCATATTCATCTATTATCAATTTTAATGTAGAACCAACTTCACTTAGTCTCTTTCTTAAGTATCTAAATCCTTGCTTTTGTTTTTCATTATCCTTTAAATCTATTGGCATTTCAACAAATACTGTATGTGGTTTACAAGCTTCTTCAACTTTTAATAAATAATCAAAAACTTTATCTAAATCATCATTGAAAGCATATCCCATACATCCATACACATCAAATCTCATAACAGGATTATAGCTTGGATCTCCTATTTCTTTTATTCTGTTGTTAACCCATTTAACCCAATCCAAGAATATTTGACCATCTTCACCTAATTTAGTTTTTACGTTGTTGATCAAACCATGAGGCATCATGCCAACTTCTTTTAATATCATTTTATCAACATTTGTATATCTTTCATCTCCAGATTGAGCATTTATTCTTACTGGAGTTAAATCTATTTCAAGACCATACTCATCTATTACTACTTCTGCCATTGTAATATTTTTTGATTTTGCTACTGTTTCAAGTATTGCTTGAGTAACACCGTATCTTATAGATGCTGGAAGTTGTACTCCATTAAATAATTTACGATCAAATTCTTCTGCTGTTGATTTAAATTCTGTTATATCCATTCCTTCGAACATTGGAGTTACATATTCTTCTATAACTTCTATTAAAGCTTCTGATGAATTAGGAACTTCTCTTCCACCGCTTGCAGCATACTGAGCAACTGCACAATCACCATATGCAACTTCACCGTTTTCTAACACGAACATAACTGATACCGCTTGTCCAGGCTGTCTAATAGTTTTAAACCCTTTTGTTACAGGTTCTCCCTTATATACAAAGCCATCTTCTTGAGCTCCTCTTTTTATAGCTTCTTTATCATCCATATAAAAACCTGTCATAGCTTTTGTACACAATACTTTTTTAACTTTCATTTCAATCCTCCATTTATATTATAATATATTTTTTATTCGTTTTTTTGTAGAACTTTGTCGAAAAAAATACCTAACACTTGAATTTTTGCAATAATTAATATTTTTCTTTCGCTTTTTTACCTAAATCTTACAATTAGTATTTATTTCTTACAATTACTCCCAATTTATCGATTTTTCTACCTATCACGTTTATTACTTATACTAATCTCTTTCCGTCTTTTGCAACTAATTTACCGTCAATATATATTCTTTCAACATTAGATACATTTGGATATGAAGTTACTAATACGTCAGCTGTGTATCCTTCTTTTAGTTGTCCTAAATTAGGAGCTAATAAAGGAATAGCTTCAGTTACATTTTTAGTACATTGAGCAATTGCTTTTGGAAGTGATACTAATCCTAACTCTACCCCGTGCTCTACTGCTTCAAGCATTGAATCGAAGCTTCCGTTAGCAAAGTCTGTAGATACTACATCCGTTAAGTCCTCTTCATAGAATGCATATAAGTTTTCAGGAGTTGAAACCAATCTCTTAGCTCCCCAAGGATCATGTGTACATACTTCAATTATTACCCCGCTGTATTGTTTCAAATATTTTGTATTTTCAACTGCTTCTTCTTTAGTAAATAAGTAGTTAGAATGACATGCAACAAATTTGTTTATACCTAATTTCGCTACTTCATGAATTATTTTTTTAGATGTTGGTGCATTATGACACAATAATGGAACATCTAATTTCTTTGCAATATGTCCTGCTTCTAAATATCCATCAAGAGCAACTTTTACTGATGCTAATGTTGTTTTATAAATAAGTTCTCTTGTTTCTTCAGGAGTTAAAAAGCTGTCTAAATTATGTTCTTTTAAAGCAGCAGCAACTCTGTCTCTGTCATAATAGCTTTCTTCTATGTATCTTCCTAAAACAGATAATTTCATTGCACGAGCTTGTAAATAATCTATATCAATACCTTTTAATTCTTTAACTGCTTTTGGAATATATAAATAATCCTGACCGCCTCCACCAAGAGTGTGGCCTCCTCCAACTTCACCAATACATACAGCTCCATTAGCAAACATTTTTTCAATTTCCATTAATTTGTGTTTTTCTGCTAACCCCTTGCCATCGCATCTCATTCCTGCTTCAAAATTGATTGGAGCATGTGTTGTTGCAGTTTTAATTCTCATAGGATGATGTTTTTGAGTTTCTTTAACCTCATCCATTGTTACGAAACCATCAACATTTAACACAGTTGTACAACCTTGTAAAAAGTTTCTGTCCAATAATTCCATTATTCTTTCTCTGCCGTAGTTAACCATTCCACTTGCAAATACAGGTCCAAAAGTAACTCCATGTTGATGCTGATTTATCATACCTGGCATTATACATTTGCCCGTACAATCTATAACTTCCTCTGCATATGATTCAAGAGCTGGATCCAATCTTTCTGTTACATCCAATATTTCATTGCCCCTGATAAGCACACTTGCTTTTTCATAAAGAGTAACACCATCACCTGTAACAACAACACCATCTTTTAAAATAATCATTTTAATCCTCCCAATGTTTTACTTTTATATTTGAATATTATTTTTTAAGTATAAAGCAATTGTTTGCAATTGCATCACACCACTTCAACGAGTCGGGCGATACCACCTATAGGTGGGGACATCTTCGACTCGTTATAATATTACAGTCGCTTTTCTTGGGTCAAAACAGCATCCCACTCTCATAGATACTATCCTTACGCCGCTTGCCCTTTGAGGCCCTACTTTAACAAATGTTCCTAAAACAGTTGTTTTGCCCCCAAGACCTAGTGGTCCAATATTTGATTCATTTACTTTATCAGTAATTTCCTTTTCTATATCCGATTGTATTAAGAAATTACCATGTCTCATAGCTTCAAGTGATAATGAAGCAGCTTCTAAATTCGTTCTTCCTATTCCAAAACCTAAAACAGCTGGTAGACAACCAAGTTTGTCACATCCTTCTTTAGCCCACTCTACCATTTCATTTATTACAACTTCATCTGAATGCTTGTGGAATACTCTCAAAGTTTTTCCTCTTATTTCTGGACCTCCGCCTAACATTAAAACTGTTAGTAAAACTTTGTCACTGTCTTTTAACTCTCTTATTTGAATAGGTGCCATTTGTAGGTCACCAGAATCCTCAGATAAACCACAACATTGACTTATTCGTTCTCTATCATTACCTTTCACTGCCATTGGTCTTCCCGGAAGTTGGCGTAATCCTATTTTTACTCCTTCTTTAATGGCATTAATAAATCCTTTTGGTAGTACTGCGCTATCACCTATTTCTAAAAAAATATGTGGTATCCCTGTATCATCACATAAGGGAAATTTTATTTCCTTTGCTACAGAGCTATTCTCTATAATACTTTGTAGTACCCATTTTGCATTAGGATTTTCTTCTGCTTCTATAGCTCTTTCATATGCTTCTATTTTGTCAGGACTAAAAATTGTGCTAGCATTAACAAGAGTTTCTGCAGTTTTATTAACTAAATCTTCATATTTAATCATAGTGACTCCTTTATTTGTCAAAAATAGATTCTCCGTGTGCAATAGCAACTATTGCTGGAAAATTTACAACTTCTATTCTGCTAAAAGCTTCCATACCTTCATCTTCAAATGCGGCTATTTCTTTTTTAGTTATTTTAGAAGTTAACAGAGCTGTATTTGGTGGTGTAACAAGAAATATAGAATTATATTTTTTTAAAGCTTCAACAGATTCCTTACTTAAACTTCCCTTTCCTATGTGAAATTTGATTCCTGCTTTAGACAATTCAGGAATAGAAGATTCTATATCAACTTTATTGCTTGATGTTGGACCTATACCTGCAGGACTTACTGCTGTATGAAAAATAGCTGATCCATTTAAGTCTATCCCCATTTCACTCCATTCCCCATTTTTGAGTAGCTCAGCTATTTTAGGAAGAACAGCATCTCTCCCACAATATATAATTCCTGTTATTTCTACTGTATCATTTACTTTCAATTCTTTAATTAACGAATCTGAAACTGGCATAGATATTTGCAATTTTTTCCCTCCCAATGTTGTATTCATATATATTAATAGCATTTTCTGTGCCAAAACATTAACAAAAACTTTATATAAATTACTTATTTGAGAATTTGAACACAAAAAAGTATGGCAAACATTTTGTTCCATTAAAATGTTTGCCATACTTTTTTTAACATGTTATTATTTTATACATAATCAGTTCAAAATTTGAACTAATTATTCTAAGTTCATCTCTTTTAACTTATTCCATAAATTCGTTCTGCTTATACCTAATTTTTTTGCAAGATTCACTTTGTTATCAAAGCATTCATTATATAATTTTCTGATTATTTGCATTTCCATTTCTTTTAACGAAGAAACTTCTATCTGCATCATATCAGAATCCTTATTTTCGTATTTTTCATTATTCATTAAATCAAAATAAAGTTCTTCTAATAATTTAAACTTATCTGGAAAATCATTTGAGAGAATAACAAACTTTTCTACAAAATTTTGTAGTTCTCTAATATTTCCATGCCAATTATAACTTTTTAATTTTTGAATAAAAATATTTGGTATATCAATTGATTCTTTATAAGAATATTTTTCTAAAAAATGATTTATCAATAACGGAATATCATCTTTTCGATCTCTTAATGCAGGTATTCTCAAATTTAATACATTTAACCTATGAAATAAGTCTTCTCTAAATGTTCCTAATTTAATGCGTTGTTGTAAGTCTGCATTTGTTGCAGCTATAACTCTTGCATTTATAGGTATCATTTTATTACCACCTATACGCATTATCATTTTTTCTTGCAGAACTCTCAAAAGTTGTGCTTGAGCTGATAATGTTATTTCTGATATTTCATCAAGAAATACTGTCCCATTTTCAGCTAATTCAAAAATACCTAATTTACCACCCTTTTTCGCTCCAGTAAAAGCCCCTTCTTCATATCCGAACAATTCGCTTTCAAGTAGGCTTTGAGGTAACGAAGCACAATTTATTGCTACAAATGGCTCCGTAGACCTATTACTGTAATTATGGATACTACTTGATAGTAGTTCCTTTCCAGTTCCGCTTTCGCCAATTATTAATATATTAGCATCTGATTTACTGAAACTTTTTGCTCTTTCTATTAATTTATACATTGAGGTAGTATTTCCGACTATATCATCAAATTTATATTTTGCTCTTAATCCTTTATTATTATAAATGATTTTTTTTACTGGAACTATTTTAGTAAAGTTATTTTCTGCATTATCAACTGATATTGCATATCCTAAAACATCTTTTGAATTAGTTAAAGGCAGTTTTGATACATTAAACGCCTTACCATTATACTCGGAACAATAACTATTTTTATTAAAAGTAAATTCATAAAACAAATCTACATTTTTAATTAAATAATTAATATGCTGTTCTATAAATAAACATTTATTAATATTTAATAAATCACATATATTATTGCTAATGAATGTAATTTTTTCATCTTTATCAAGAAAAATTATACCCGTTGATGTTTCCTTTAAAAATGAATCTATCATATAACTAAGCTGTATATGTTTTTTGGTAGTATCAATAATTCTTGTAGCTTCTTCAAATGCCTTATAAATAGCTTCTCTTTTTGAATGCACCATCATAGCTTTCATATTATATCTTCTTGCAATATCAATAGTATAAGCTCCAGTTCCCACAATTACAGGATCAATATATTTATTATTAATGCAAGCAATATATTTTTTTAATTCATCCTCATTTTTATAATAATAAACATATAACTCTTCATCACTTAAATTTAATATTTCTTTAATTAATTGAAAATCATAAGGCCTCATATTATCATCATACAATGATACAAAAATATTTTTACTATACTTTTTTGCCCCATATAATGTACTTAAAAAATCAGTAGTAGAAACCTCAATATTTACTACGGGTATATTAACTGCTTTTCTAATTAAAGCGCCAGTACTTCCCCTACTTATAATTAAATCAAAATTTTGTTCTTCATAATTTTTTGCAACTTCAATGGCTTTATCAAGAACAACTTCTTCTATTTGAATAAAATAATCTTTCTTATTATTAAATTCTTCAGAAATTTCTTTTATGTCAGAATATGATGAATATATTACAGCTATTTTGTACATTATTTTCTCCTAAATCATAAGTAAAGTAAAGTCATGAATATTATATTTAATCAATTATTAGTTTTATTTAATATATTTTTATTACTTTATTTTTTTAACTTTAAAATCTAAGTAATCTGAGGCCACACAATGAAGTGTTATTCCATCTACTTCGCCTTCAATAATATTCTTATGTCCATCTTCTCCATGAAGATGTCCGTAAATGCATGTATTTATTTTATATTCTTTCATTAAAATAAAAAACTCATTAGGTTCTTGTTCACTTGTAAAAGGAGGATAATGCAACATAGCTATTTTATGTTTTTTACTTCCTTTAATATTTTCCAAAGAAATTTTAAACCGGCTTAATTCTCTTAAATATATTTTTTCATTGTTTGTTTCTTCAGAATGTTCTTCCATTGAATCCCAACCTCTTGTACCACATACAATTACATCATCAAATTCGTAATAATTGTTTTTAAGAAATTTAATAGTTTTCATTCTAAGGTTGTCAAGTTTATTTGATGTTGACCACCAATAATCGTGATTTCCTTTACCTATTATTTTTATGCCAGGTAGTTCATCTATTTTTTGCAAATCTATTTTTGCATCTTCTAATTTCACTGCCCAAGAAATATCTCCTGGAACAAGAACTAAGTCATTGGACTTAACAGTAATTTCCCAATTATTTACGATGTTTTCTTCATGACATATCCAATTGTCACCAAATATGTTCATGGGTTTTTCTTTTTTACTGTCAAAGTGTAAATCAGCTATAGCATATACATTCATATAAATAATCCTTTTTATAATTTGATCATAATTTTAGATAATTGAATTTTACATTTAATTGTTTTGCTAATTCAACTTCTCTTTCTTGACAAGTAAATAAAATAACTTGCCTTCTTTCACTTTCCTTAACGAGCATTTGTAAAGAGTTTTTTAGCCTACCTGAGTCATACTGAACAAAACTGTCATCAAGAATAATAGGAATATTTTGATTTCCACTTAAAATATTACTTAAACTAATTCTAAGAGATAAATAAAGCTGATCAAGCGTTCCTCCACTTAAACTTTCTATGTCTATGTTTTTTTTATTATCTTCTCTCACTACTGAAATATTCATATTTTCGTCTATGTTGACTTCCTTGTAATGACCACCTGTCAAATAGCTAAAATTTTCACTGATAGATTTTCTT
>DIVM01000065.1 GCA_002435835.1 Firmicutes bacterium UBA6132 | reverse complement strand
AATTATAATTTATCATCCTGCATAAATATCTGTACATTTTACTGAATTGGGCTTATCGCTTAAATTTGAACAGTAATTAAAGATCTTCTCGGGTATTTTTGGAATTATTTTCCGATTAATGCAATTTGACTGCCACTTTATGCAATTGACTTTTACGTTTTATCTTATATTTATACAATTGGTCTTTATAGAAATAGACTATCTACAACTATATAGCACTAACAGGGGAATTGTATTGAATATATTTAAATAAAATTTGAATGAGAACGGTGACTTAATTACCCATATGCAGCAATCGAAAAAGCTGTTGTAAATGCGCTATATCAGAATTAGGGTCTTAGGGTCTTGCGGTGCCTGTCCTTAAGTTAATAAGTTATTTTTGCGTATAATTTGACTTATGCGTCGTAAGTTCTATTTAAATTATAAACAGTTATATTAAAACTCATATTATATTCCTAACAGTAGTCAATAAATTTTAAGACGTATAATAATCCTTATGAGTCACTAAGTTTGTTCGTAAAATAATTAAATTGCGTATTAATTAAGGCTGGCCGTGCTATCACTTAACGAATTTTAGATTTAAAAGACGATCTTCTAAAAATGGAATATATGGGCGGCGGAATTATAGTAATATGTTGTGACAACATATGCTATGTACGATTAGTTGATTAAGAATCAGGTACTTAAAGAAGCTGTAGCTGCTGAATCTTAGTTAAAAGAATTATAAAAAATACATACCATGCAAATGATTAGTATCTTGTAAATCCTATACAGTGAATTATGGCATTGATTGTTGTTTGATTTATATAAGCTCTTAAATATTAAGTGGTGTAATTTTTATTATAATTGTGCATATACTATATATGTCAGAAAAATTAAATTTAATTATTGACTTTTTAAGTCAATATGTTATAATTTAATAAAAAGTATGACATTGTTGATCAGTGCCTTGGTGTTCCTTGAGAGCCAGGGCCTTTATTATATATTAATTGGGGGACACGCTATGGCAGATAAGGTATTTAAATCTTATGAAGAACAAATAGAAATTCTACGTTCGCGTGGACTTATTGTTAATGATGAAGCAAAAGATATATTAAAGAAAGAAAACTATTATAATGTGATAAATGGCTATAAGGATCTCTTTTTAGATAATAAAGAGCAAGATGAAAAATATAAAAGTGGTACTAATTTTAAGGAAATTTATGCATTATACGAATTTGATAGAGAACTTCGGTTTATATTTCTTAGAAAATTATTAAAAGTTGAAAATTATCTAAAATCGGTTATCTCATATAGATTTTCTGAAAAATATGGACATGATAATTATTTAAAAATAGAAAACTTTGAACCGCATAATAAAATTGTAAAAAAGTCGCAAAATGTTATGCAAGTTATTTCGACATTACAAAAATCTGTATCAGATCAAATAGGTAAGCATAATGCAGTTACACATTACATTACAGAATACGGATATGTTCCTCTTTGGGTATTAGTAAATGTACTAACATTTGGAAATATCAGTAAATTCTATGGTGTTTTAAAATTGCAAGATAGGCATGCTATAGCTAAAGAATTTACAGTTCAGGAAAATGTATTAAAAAGCTATTTGAAATTAATGTCTGTATTTAGAAATATATGCGCTCATGATGAGAGATTATATAATACAAAGCTAAATGGATTAGATATCGTAGCAGGCAATATACATAATCAACTTAGCATAACTAAAGACACAAATGGTAAGTATATTCATGGTATTAATGATGTATTTGCTTTGTTAATTTGTTTAAAAGAATTACTAATAGAAGACGATGTAACAGATACAATTTTACAAATTAATGAGAGAATTGCAAAACTTGAGCAGAAAATACATACAGTTGAAATAACAGAGATATTAAGTTTGATGGGGTTCCCAGAAAATTGGAAAAAAATATAAAGTATTATAATGAATTTTCAGGAGTAAGTATTTAAGGGATAAATCTTTTACAAAAGATTTATCCCTGTTTTAAATGGAAGTTAAAAATGAATATAAATAATTTATTGAAGCCGATCTTGGTAGTTTTATTGCTATTAAGGTCGGCTTCTTTATTGTTTTATAAAATAAAATTTTTATAGGACATACATATGTCTTGTGGCAATGCTAAAATTGTTTTATAAATAAAATTAAAGGTTGGTAAAATATTATGAAACGTAAAAATTATAAACTATACATTATATTGAGAATTTTTTTAATATTAACAGTATTTATATCTTTGATAGGTTGTTCTTTATATTCCTATATTAAAAATACTATATTGAATGGTTTGTTGGAAAATACTTTGACTATAGTTGTAAATGCAGAAAATATAAATGTCATTATTATGAATATTAAACAAGCTATCATTATTGCGATTGAATCAGTAATATTGCTGCCTACATTAATATTATATAAATTAGCAACTGATAATTTTACAGCTCTATATGTGGATTATTTGACAGAAATCAATAGTAAGCGATTTTATGACATTAAAATAAAGGGGAATATAAAAGAAGTTAGGATTACTAAAAGACCATTGTCTCTTATGATGATAGACGTTGATTCATTTAAACAAATCAATGATAAATATGGGCATATTGTAGGTGATAAAGTTTTGAAACATGTATCTAAAATCATAAAAACCAATACGAGAGTATTTGATATTTGTTGTCGCTTTGGAGGAGATGAATTTGTAGTTATTTTACCTGATGCAAATGAGGAACAGGCAAAATTGATTGGGGAAAGAATTATTGATAAACTAAAAGAGTGCCCATTAATTTTATATGAAAATGATATAAAATTTATTAACGCTACGATAAGTGTGGGAATTGCTGAATGGCAGAATGATATGAATATTGCTGAGTTTAGTAAATGTGCAGATGCTGCTTTATATAATTCAAAAATTGATGGAAGAAATAGAATAACATCATATAGAAAAGTGGTTAACTTAATTGTGTAAAAGAAATTTTACTAATTAATTTTTATAATATTGCATTAGCAAAATCGCTGAACAACTAAACATATTTTAAATTATGCCGATAATTATAATAATATGAAATTTTTGCTAAGACATATGTTTGTCTTATTTGTTTGATACAATTAATATAAAAATACATAATGCTGAAGGTGAAAAGTTTGGAAAATAATAATGCAAAAGAAAGGCTACTTGAGATATTTTTCAAAGCAGTCAAAGGAGATAGCATATCAGTTAAAGAATTAGCATTAAATTATGGTGTGTCAAATAGAACTATATCACGTGATTTAAAATATATAAAAAACTTTTTAGCGGACCATCGTGATTTGGTAGGCAATGCTGAATTTGTTAATTCCCCATACAAAGATAATTCACAGGTATTACAGCTTGATTTCTTCTTATCTAACAAAGAGCTGTTTGCAATTACTAAAATTATTGTAGGAAGTAGATCTTTAAGTAGAATGGATGTTTTAGAGATTATCTCGAAACTAAAAAAGTTGACTTCAACTTTAGATAGAAAAATGCTTGATGACATTGTCATAAAAGAGCTATATCATTACAAGGAAGTAAAACATGACTGTAAAAGTGTGATTTATAACTTATGGCAGATAGTTAACACTATTGATCAGAAAAATGAAATTACTATAGAATATTATAAAATGGATAGAAAAAGTATTGAAAGGCGCATAAAGCCAATTGCTATATTGTTTAGTGAATACTACTTTTATCTGATTGCTTTTCATGTTGAAGGTAATTCTTTTCAGCCAATTTATTACAGAGTAGATAAAATTGTAAATATAATAAAGCATAAAAAGAAATTTTTACTTGAAGATGGCTACAGGATAGATGAGGGCGAAATTAAAAATAAAGTACAATTTATGTTTCCTGGAAAGTGTCAAAAAGTTAGGTTTGAATTTTCAGGACCTTCTGTACAAGCTATTCTTGACAGGCTGCCAACTGCAAAAATAATAGATTCTAATGGCAAAACGTATTTAATAGAAACAGAAGTATTTGGTGATGGTATTAAAATGTATTTATTGTCGCAAGGCAGCTGGGTAAAGGTCCTTTCACCTCCGAAGCTTGTTGATGAGATGAAGGAAGAGGTTAGGAAGATGATAAATAAGTATAATTAAAGTTGGAGATGGAAATATGAGCAGTTTTGAAGAATTAAGGCGTAAAAGAGAATTACCTGGTTACTAAGTTATTAATATTGAAATTTGAGCAAAATATATGTTATAAGCCTATTTTTGATACCGCTGATGATAGAACTTATTTTTTAGTTAAGTTGCCTATTAACGTATATTTTATTGAGCAAAAGGCCCAAGATAAGGCCCAAGATAAGTCGATTATGGAAAAGGCATGGGTACCTAAAGTATCTATCCTTTTTTTCATATATAATAAGTTATTGACCAGAATTCAAAAGTGCGATATTATTAATTAAAAACAATAAAAATATTTCAAATGAAACTAATAAGGTGATACCATGGAAGATAAATCAATTGATTACAATGAAACAAAACAAAATATTTTCGATACTGCAAAAACTCTATTTTATGAAAAGGGATATTACAACACATCAATAGGGAATATTTCTGATGCATCTAATGTTAACAGGGCTTTAGTATCTTACTATTTTCAGAGTAAGGCAAATTTAGCTTTGCAAATTGTAAATCAATTTAATGCAACAATCAGAGAAAATATTACCCATAAACTACATAAAGAATATGAGAATATGAATAATCCTCTTGTTATGTTTTCAGTTGAAGTGAGAGCTTTTACTACATTTCGAAGACTTAATGAAAACTATAAACGATTTATGAAAGAAGTTTGTCTTGAAAACATACTGACTATAGAAAACACCTGGTTAATGAAAACTACTACAGGTAATAATATTTACGACTTTCTTGAAAAAGAATATGATATTAAACTGAGTAAAGTTGAAAAGCAAATTTATCAGAACAGCCTTTCTTCAATAATAAGCGGGTTGATTATTACACACAGTGATGGACATATAGATTGTTCTCACGAACACATTGCAGAAAAAGAAATTGAAATGTATTTTAAAATAGTTGGATTAGAAAAAAATGCAATATCTCATATTTTGCAAGAATCAAAAGAAATTTACGACAGTATAGAAATAAAAATGGAAAAGAATTTTAATATAAAATAAAAAAATCTGATGCAGATTTTAATCTGTCCTCAGATTTTTGTTTTTTATTATCTTATTTCAGTTGAGAAACACTTTCTCCTGCAATTTTACCGAATACAAGGATATCAGTGATAGCATTTCCGCCAAGTCTGTTACCTGCATGAATTCCACCTGTTACTTCTCCAGCAGCATAGAATCCAGGGATTACATTATTGTTTTCGTCAAGAACTCTTGCATATTTGTCTATTGCCAATCCTCCCATTGTATGATGAACAGATGGTGATCTTGGTGTTGCATAGAATGGAGCTGTTTCAATTTTACTTCCAAAGTTTGATTTTCCAAACTCAGGATCTGATTTTTTATCTATATAGCTGTTATATTTGTTTATTTCATCTACTAAAGCATTTTTGTCCATTCCTAATTGAATAGCTAAATCTTCTAATGTATCAGCACGGTAAATGCTCTTTGTTTCAACTAATTTTTCAACATCATCTCCCCAAACGTTCTTGCCTTCAGGAGTTATTCCAGCTGTGTTTTTATCACAAATTATATAGAAAAGTTGGTCTTCTTGTTTTAATGCAGCACTTGCAAGAACATCTCTTTCTGCATACTCGTTTACATAACGCTTACCGTCTTTGTTTACGAAAACCTGTGTTTCTGCACTTCCCCATACTCCACCAGACAATGAACCTGTATCAGGGTGTGAACTTGGCATTAATTGAATGAATCCCATACCTAATAATTGTGCGCCAACTTTTTCTCCCATTACAATTCCATCTCCTGTTGCTGCAGGTGTGTTTGTAGTTTTCATTGTAAGAGGCATTTCAGGCCAGTAAGTATTGTATTTTTGTCTCATTTCTGGATTTGCACCAAATCCTCCTGTTGCCATTACAACACCTTTATTAGCTCTTAATGTAACTTGAGTTCCGTCTGATTTAACAGCTTTTACTCCTACGACTTTTCCGTTTTCTACTATAAGTTCTTCAGCTTTTGTTTCAAGCATAATTTCAGTTCCTAATTTAACCGCTGCATCTTCGAGTGGCTTTAGATAACCTATTCCTGTATGTTGTAAAGGTGAATGGCTTCTTGGCCAAATAGCACCAAGTACAGTACCTACTTCATCATTGATTTGTGCACCTAAACCCTCAATCCACTTAAGTGTAGGCAAAGCATTGTTAGTCAATGTAGTAACTAATTCATAGTTACCTGTTATTTCTTTGCCATTTAAGTCAGTTCTTTTACCGCCAATGTAAGCGTGAATTGCATGTAGTTCAGGTGAATCAAAAAGAACTGTTGTATCTCCTGAAGCTATGTATTCATTTATTTGAGTTTGTAAAGTTTTAAGTGTAGGAGCAAAATCTCCGTAATCCGCTGGATTATCATTTAAATATCCTTTTAATTCATTTAAAAGAGAATCATTCATTTTATTATTTTTTTGTCTATCTGGATCATATGAGTTGTATTGTCCACCAGCTCTTATAGTATTACCACCTATTGCAATACTTTTTTCTATTATTATTACTGATGAACCGTTTTCTGCTGCAGATGTAGCAGCAGCGAATCCGGCACCGCCTCCACCAATAATTATTACATCAGCAGATTTTTCTATAGCTTCGCCTGATTTAGAATTTACTTGTTTTTGTTTTAATGCTTCTACATCTCCCCCTGCCTGTTTTACACAGTCTTCAACAGCTTTAAGAATAGCAGTACTTGAGTATGTTGCTCCAGATACGGAATCAACAGCTAATGTCTGACCTTCCAGTATACTAAGTCTAATCTTTTCTAAAGCTGCATCTCCAAGCCCTGTTGTTTCTGTTTGGCTAAGGATTTTAATATCCTTTATTTCTGTCTCAGTAAATGTAACTTCAACTTTTACAGGTCCACCATTTCCTTGGGCTTCTGATGTATATGTTCCTGCTTTGAATAGTGCATTGCTTACAGTTTCTTTTGAATTACCATTATTGCATCCTACCATAAAAAGCAATACAAAAGTCATTAAGATACTAATTAAGCGTTTCTTTTTTGTAATCATTTTATCTCTCCCCATAATAATTATTGTAGATCGTTTAAAAATAATCAAACTATCTATACTAATTATAGTAACGAATCCATAAAATGTCAATAAATAAATTAAACGCGTTTAACTCTAAAATATAATATGCTTATATATGTGGGTGAAATTGAATTAAAGTATGTAAATGTATTTAATGATGGTGGTTTGGTTTTGTGCTAAAAATAACAACTAATGATAGTATAATAGGATTATATTTTGATTTGGCAAAAACATGGTGATGTACCGGCTACTTATGCGTGTACTGATTTGTTATACAATGCAGTAGGGTTTAAGCCGGAGACTTCTATTGAAGAAGGATTGCAGATTGGTATGCGGGTTATTATAAGGTGAAATTATCGAAATGAGAACATTTGTTTGTGAATATTAGTTGAATATCATACTATTTCATGTTATAATATGGTATAAATTGGATAAAGTACAATGTTGAATTTCAAAATGTCAAATAAATAATATTTCAGTAGAATAGTATAATTCAATTGTTGTAAAACATTATTTATTAAGATTATTATTGAGCTTAATAATATAATTTTTTATAAAATCATTTAGGAGGAGAATTATGTCTAATTATTATGAAGAAAATTTAAATTCTGCGAAACTGTTTCAGGTTTACCAAACTAAGTATCCAAGGATTAAGCGATATTTTGATGAAGAAATCAGTTTTGTCCAACGAAATTTAAACAAGAGTGATAAAGTGTTGGAGGTTGGAGCGGGATATGGACGTATCATCAAGGAATTGGGACCGTTCACGGAAAGTGTTGTAGGAATTGATATATCAAAGGCAACGGTGGATCTTGGGAAGGATTACATCAAAGAATGTCCGAACTGTGACATTAAGGTGATGGATTCTCACAACCTTGAATTTGGTGAAGAGTTTGATGTTGTACTTTGCTTGCAAAATGGTTTATCTGCTATGAAGGGACAACCAATGCATTTGATTGAACAATGCTTAAAGGTACTCACTCCTGGTGGTAGAGCATATTTTAGTACATATAGTTCAAAATTTTGGGAACATAGATTGGCATGGTTTCAAGAGCAGTCAGATAATGGACTGCTTGGAGAAATTGATTTAGAAAAAACAAAAGACGGAATAATTGTATGCAAGGATGGGTTTGTTGCTATCACATTTTCAAAGGATGATTTCATAAAATTTGGGGAAGCGTCGGGATGCAATTATTACATTGAGGAAGTTGATGAATCAAGTCTCTTTCTAATTCTTGAAAAGCAAAAATAGTATAGAAAGTTTTTTCCGAGGAGGTGCCTGCACTGAATCGGATTTTTTATTATTCAAAACGTTCGCCTCTGTTGTTTTACGTAAGTTTTATTAATCAGTACTAAAATTTTTTAAAACATAAAGTTATAGAGATATTACCGGAATAATTAATTGCTAATAAAATAGAAAAACAGAGAATTTGTCGAAATAAATAGACTTATAGAAGTAGTATCTGTTATAATATATAATATGGTAAATATTAGTTAAATTGTTAATTTATAAAAGTTATACCAAGTAAACAGGGTATATTAGCTTATTTATGAAAAACAAATAAAGAAAAGGATCTGAGTTCAGGTACTGCGTCGATATGTTTCAGTGGTGGGACTTGATCGATTTTTTTTATTTCCTTACTTTATTTAGTTTCATAAAATATATAAGTTTTAGAGAGAAGGGGGAATACTTATGAAAAAGTTGTGGTTTGTAATGGCTGTGCTGTTCGTTTTGTGCTTCATTATGCGGGTAGATTCAGCTTATGCAGAAAGTGTCCGGGTTTATCAAAGTGGGACCGAATATGATTATCCTCCATTTTCAGTTACAAGCGAAGGTGAGGCTGATGGATTTTCTGTAGAATTACTAAAAGCGGTAGCTGAAGAAACTGGTCTCAAAATAGAATTTAAAATTGATCAATGGAATACATTAAAAAATGAATTGCAATCTGGAAAATTGGATGTATTGCCTTTGGTGGGATATACCGAAGAGCGAGAAAAGTATTTTGATTTTACTGTGCCATATATTGTTATGTACGGGAACATTTTTGTTAGGGAGGATAATGACACAATTCATTCGGAAAGTGATCTTTATGGAAAAGAAATTATCGTGATGGAGGGTGACAATGCCCATGAATTTGCCCTACGAATGAATTTTTCGGATAAGCTGGTGCTGGCAAAATCATATACGGAAGCTTTTGAAATATTAAGTTCAGGGAAGTATGACGCTGTTTTGGCACAAAGCTTGGTGGGTATAAAGCTGATAAATGATATGAATCTTAATAATATTAAAGTTGTTACAGAGCTGGACAATGATGGAATAACTCGTACTAAAACAAGACTTAGCGGGTTTGAACAAAAATTTTGTTTTGCTGTCAAAGAAGGGGATAAGGAATTGCTGGCAAAACTAAATGAAGGACTGGCAATCGTCTCGGAAAATGGCAGATACAATGAATTATATAATAAGTGGTTTCCTTTCTTAATTGAAAACAAGCTTTCGAAGATTGAGATTATTACATATCTATTCAAAATTCTGATTCCTCTGATATTTCTGTTGCTGATTATCTTTGTAATTTTTGTAAAAAAAGAAGTAAAGAGGAAGACGCTTGAACTGAAAAAAGCCAATGACGAACTTGTTGCTGCTAAAGAAGAATCGGAAAGCGCTAACAAAGCAAAAAGTCGATTCCTTTCCAATATGAGTCACGAGCTGAGAACCCCGTTAAATGCTATTCTTGGTTATTCACAAGTGATGCAGTGGGATTCTACGTTATCTGAAGAAAACGTTGATAGTATTAAAACCATTAATAGTTGCGGAGAACATTTGCTTTCTCTGATAAATGATGTGTTGGTTATATCAAAAATTGAGTCAGAAAAGATTGATTTGAATATAGACACCTTTGACTTTCAGCAGCTAACGATAGATATCAAAAAAATGTTCGAATTAAAAGTTGACGCAAAGAGAGTATATTTTAATTATCATGGGTTAGGGAGCATTCCCAGATATGTTCTGGGGGACAAAACTAAACTCAAGATGGTATTAATCAACCTTATTGGAAACGCCATAAAATTTACAGAAACAGGAGGAGTAGACGTTAGGTTTTCAGCGGAGAATTACATTCAGGACTCGTTTTTGCTTAAGGTTGCGGTGGAGGACACAGGCGTTGGTATTGATCCAGGCGAGACAGATAAGCTATTTAAATTTTTCTCACAGATAAGCAGTAACGGTTTAAGTAATATGGGGACGGGACTGGGGCTGGCAATTAGTCAGAAATTTGTAAAATTAATGGGCGGAGAGATAAAGGTTTCCAGTCAACCCGGCATAGGTAGTACTTTCAGTTTTGAAATAATGATCAAAAAAAGTCCCGAGCTGGTGAAAGATAGTCAAAAGTCAAAGGTTATAGGTTTGCAATCCCATCACAATATACCATGCATTTTAGTTGTAGAAGATAACACAGAAAGTCGCCAACTAATGGTCAGATTGTTGGAAATGGCAAAAATGAAGGTAATCTCCGCCCAAAATGGAATGGAGGCAGTAGAAAAGTTTAAACTATATCAACCTGATTTTATTTGGATGGATATTCGGATGCCGGTTATGGATGGCTTGGAAGCGACAAGACAAATTAGAGGGATTAAAGGCGGGAAAAATACCAAAATTGTTGCTCTTTCCGCTCACGTTTTTGATGAAGAAATAAAACCAATATTAGCTGCTGGTTGTGATGATTTTTTGGCAAAGCCTTTTATGCTGGAAGAGGTTTTAAATATTATGGCTAAGCACTTAAATTTAGTATACATTTATGAGGATTACGTATCAAATACTGATGATTTTTCTGTCGATGATGAGATATCCGTTGAAGAAATTCAGAAGATAAATAAGGATAAAATCAAGGCTTTGCTGGATGCTGTGCTTCTTCTGGATAGCAAAAAAATAATGAAGGCAATTGATGATATTGAATTGGATGAAGTAAGTGTTTCAAAAAAATTGAGAAAACATGCCAATAAAATGAAATATTCAGAAATATTTAAAATAATAAAAGGAGATTAAAAATATGAATTTTCAAAAAACTAAAAATGCGGAAATCATGGTAGTTGATGATACATTGGAAAGTCTCCAGCTGCTTGTGGGAATGTTAGAGGAAAAAGGATATAGGGTAAGGCCGGCTAATACGGGGGAGATAGCACTTTCTTCTATAAAAATTAAAAGACCAGATATTATATTGCTGGATGTCCGTATGCCAGGAATAGATGGATTTGAAGTTTGCCGAAGGCTAAAAGCTGATGCTGATACAAAAAAAATACCGGTGATTTTTATAACCGCTTTGGAAGATGTTAAAGAGAAAATCAGGGGTTTTGAGTTAGGTGGGGCCGATTTTATTACTAAACCATATCAGCCTGAAGAAGTTTTAGCAAGAGTCTATAACCAGCTTGAAATGCTTTTTTTAAGGGAGGAACTGGAACGGAGCAATGAAAGCTTGATCAAAGAAATACAAAAGCATAAACAAACGGAGTATAATTTATATAATGAAAGGGAACTGTTAAAGACTACTCTAATGTCAATAGGTGATGGTGTTATCTGTACCGATCATACAGGCAGGATAACAATGATTAATGAGACTGCGAAGAATCTTACCGAATGGTATGCTGAAAGTGCTTTAGGTGTTTCATTTGATGAGGTTTTTCATATTATAAATGAGTTTACCAAGGAAAAAAGTGAGAATCCTATACAGAAAGTGATTGATTCTGACAAAGTTGTAGGATTGGCAAATCATACGGTTTTAATATCTAAAAATGGCATTGCCAGACCTATAGCAGACAGCGCTGCACCGATCAGAAACATCGATGGAAAAACAATAGGAGTAGTGTTAGTTTTTCGTGATGTTACAGATGAAAAAATAAGGCAAAACGAGATTGAGTTTTTGAGCTTTCATGATCAACTAACCGGTTTGTATAATCGTCGATATTTTGAAGCAGAACTTATGAGGTTGAATACTAAACGAAGACTTCCCTTAACACTTGTCATGGGGGATCTAAATGGATTGAAACTGACAAACGATGCTTTTGGACATTCCGTAGGAGATAATCTGCTAAAAATGTCCACAAAGATTATAAAGCAGTGTTTTCGGCAAGATGACATCATTTGCAGATATGGTGGTGATGAATTTGTTGTGATATTACCGAATACTGATTCAGAAGCTACAGAATTAATAGTCGAAAGGATTCTGGAAAAAGTGGATAAGCAAAAAACAGAAATTGGTATGTTATCGATATCTTTTGGTTGGGATACAAAGAATGAAGAAAGTGAGGACATTTATCAGGTATTAAAAAGGGCGGAAGATTTTATGTATAAGAAAAAATTATTGGAAAGCCCAAGTATTCGGAATGCTACTATTCAAACCATAGTCACCACCTTATATGAAAAAAGTTCTAGAGAGGAAGCTCACTCAAAGAGAGTTAGCAAAATATGCGTACAGATTGGGAAAAGTATGCATCTATCTGACAGAGAAATAAGCAATTTAAAGACAGCAGGGCTATTACATGATATTGGCAAAATTGTATTATTAGATGGAGTACTAGATAAACCCGGAGATTTAACAGATCTTGAATGGATTGAAATCAAACGTCATCCGGAAATAGGTTATCGGATTTTAAACAATACAATTGAAATGGCTGAATTGGCGGAAGCCGTTCTAGGGCATCATGAAAGATGGGATGGAAAAGGGTATCCTAAAGGACTTTGCGGTGAATCGATTACTCTAGCAGCAAGAATTATTTCAGTTGCTGATTCATATGATGCGATGATAACTGAAAGACCATATCGAAAGGCATTGAGTAAGGAGGAAGCTGTCAAAGAAATTATCCGAAATTCCGGTAAACAATTTGATCCCATAATCACTGATATTTTCAGTAAGAATATTTTAGAGTTCTGACTATTTTCGTTATAATAAATTTTCAGGGGTAAGTTATTTGAGGGATAAATCTTTTGCAAAAGATTTGTCCCTGTTTTAATTTTGTTTTGAGAAAGTATAAAACATGAGTTTTAATCCATGTTGGTTCATAAAATTTTGTAAATATTGTAAAAAGATATGTGTCAAACTTGTGGCAAACTATGAACAAAAAATGATGAAAATTTTTAATAAGAAAAACATATAAGTGGAACTGCTTATTATTAAGATTTTAATGACATTTGTTCCGGATAAGATATTATTTATGGTATAATTAAAGCTAAATAACATTTTTATTTAGTTACTAAATTTAGAATCCGGTGAAGACCAAGTAAAAAAGGTCCTAAAGTAGCCGACCTTGGTAGTTTTTTACTATTAAGGTCGGCTTATTTATTTATGGAATAAAATTTTAATAGGGCATATATGTGTCATGTGGAATTTTTTTAGTATTAGTAGTATTTATACTTTAATAGATACACCTAAACATATTTTAAATTATGCCGATAATATAAAGAGATTTTTGGTAGGACATACATATGTCTTATTTGATTGATATAATTAATTTATAAAAAATTACATATTGCTGAAGGTGAAAAACTTGGAAAATAGTAATGCAAAAGAAAGGCTACTTGAGATATTTTTTAAAGCAGTCAAAGGAGATAGTATATCAGTTAAAGAATTAGCATTAAATTATGGTGTGTCAAATAGAACTATATCACGTGATTTAAAAAATATAAAAAACTTTTTAGCGGATCAACGTGATTTGGTAGGCAATGCTGAATTCGATAAATCTCCTTACAAAGATAATTCACAGGTATTACAGCTTGATTTTTTCTTATCGAACAAAGAACTGTTTGCAATTACTAAAATTATTTTAGGAAGCAGATCTTTAAGTAGAATGGATGTTTTAGAGATTACATCGAAACTAAAAAAGTTGACTTCAACTTTCGATAGAAAAATGCTTGATGATATTGTCAGAAAAGAGCTATATCAATATAAGGAAGTAAAACATGACTCTAAAAGTGTGATTGATAACTTATGGCAGATAGTTAATGCTATTGATCAGAAAAATGAAATTACTATAGAATATTATAAAATGGATAGAAAAAGTGTAGCAAGGCGCATAAAGCCAATTGCTATATTGTTTAGTGAATACTACTTTTATCTGATTGCTTTTTATGTTGAAGATGATTCTTTTCAGCCAATTTATTACAGAGTAGATAGAATTGTAAATATAATTAAGCATAAGAAGAAATTCGAAATTGAATATAGTTATAAGATAGATGAAGGTGAAATTAAAAATAAAGTACAATTTATGTTTTCGGGAAAGTGTCAAAAGGTTAGGTTTGAATTTTCAGGATCTTCTGTACAAGCTATTCTTGACAGGCTGCCAACTGCAAAAATAATAGAAACTTATGGAAAAACATATTTAATTGAAGCTGAAGTTTTTGGTGATGGCATTAAGATGTATTTGTTGTCGCAAGGAAGCTGGGTAAAGGTCATTTCACCTCCTAAGCTTGTTGATGAGATGAAGGAAGAGGTTAGGAAGATGGGGGAGAGGTATGGTTAATAATGTGAAAAATATGTGGTCGTGAATGTGAAACCTTAAAAGGATTAAAATTATTTTAAATTTTGCACTTGGTGTATAAATAATATACTTAAAATTGCTACAAGGAGAAAGTTTGTGAATAAATGAAAAGTAAATTTATATGTAAAGAATGTGGTTTGTGTTGCCGAAGTATTCATTTAGTAGAACAACTTAAAGATTTTCATAATGGTGATGGCATATGTAAATATCTAAATTTAAAAACAAATTTATGTGAAATTTATAATAATAGGCCAAATATTTGTAATGTAGCAAAAAGTTATGAATTATATTTTTCTGAATTGTACTCAGAGAAAGAATACATAAAAATGAATTATGAAGGATGTGAAATTCTATGGCGAAAAATGCAGATGAAGTAGAAAAAAGTGCTAAGAGTAATGAGAATGTTATAAACTCTACAATTATAGGAATGACTCAAGGTGAGTTAGTTCAACAACATGGCGAAGCGGCAAGTCAAATGATACAGGCTTTAAAAGGTACACGTTATGATTCAGCAGGGAACGATTTAGGACATCAAGGACGAAGTCTGCAGGGCATTAGAAAATATGGTACAAGTAAGGAATATAAAGAACAGAACATAAAGCAACAATCTGGATTTTCAGCAGAATTGATTAAGGAAGCGAGAGATAACAAAGATGCAGTTCTGAATGGTGATCCAAATAGAACTAGAACTACTGACGGAATTGGCCAAACTAATAATACTCAGTACGATCACGTTAAGGTTGACGCAAACGGAAATCCTATAGAAGGTTCTGGTTCTCAGATGAAATTTCTACAAACAGGTGTAGATAAAGATGGGGACAGAACATTTAAAGTAATGGATAAACTTGCAAAACAAGAGGATTGGGATAGATATGATGGTGTTGTTGACATTCCAAAAGGGGATTACAAAGATGCATTGAAATATGCTGATAAACAAGTAAAAAAATTACATGAACAAGCTAAAAAGGCAAGGGAATCAGGGAAATCTGACATTGCTGACAAGTTAGATAAACAGGCTGATGGGTATGAAAAGTCTAAAGAACGAATACGTGAATCAAATGTCGGTGATAGTGAAGCCATTCAAGCAAGAACAAATCCGAATAAATTCGTTGCAAAAGAAGTTGTTAAAGACAGCCACAATGCAGGCATTGAAGCTGCAAAAGGGGCCTTGATTATAAGCGGTTCCATATCAGCTGCGCAAAATATATATGCAGTTGTTGCAGAGGATAAGCCCATTGATGAAGCAATTTTGGATGTGGCTAAAACAACTGTAAAATCCGGTGCAGTTGCTTATGGCATCGGGGCAGGCGGAACTGCCATAAAAGCAATGATGCATTCATCAAGCAAGGAAATAGTCAGGCGAGCAGGAAATACAAATGTTCCAGTAATGATTGCAACAAGTGCAGTTGAAATAACTAAAAGTATGAAAAAGTATTCGATTGGTGAAATAGATGAAGTTGAACTGCTTGAGGAGTTAGGCGAAAAAGGTACAGGGATGGTAGCGGCAGGATTTGCATCAGCAGTTGGTGCGACTGTTGGAGGAACAATTGGAACTGTAATCCCGGTTGTTGGAACTGCAATTGGTGCTACTGTTGGGACCTTCATTGGAAGCATGATAGGATACAGTTCAAGCAGTATGCTTTATAAAGGTTCTTTAGAAGCATTAAAAGGTGCTAAAATATCTGCGGAAAGAAGAGCTGTAATTGAAGAAATTTCAAATCAAGCAATTAAAGAAACAGAAAATTATCGCAAGTCTTTAATAGAATTTGCAAAATCTGAATACAACAAGAGGGAAGAAGTTTTTTATTCAATATTTAAGGGAATTGAAGACAGCATTTTATTAAATGACATAGATGGTTTTATTTTAGGTATGAATAAAGTAGGAAATGAGTTTGGCGTAAAACTAAGGTTCAACAGTTTCGAAGAAATTGACGCGTTTATGTCAGATGACAGCACAGTGTTTAGATTATAAGTATTAAGATTAATTGTTTATATGTAAATTAATGACAGTAAAAAGCTTAAATTATAAGGAGGACAAAAAAATGGCAATACCAATTTTATTTGGGATAGCAGCTGCAGTGACAGGAGTTACGGGAGCTGTAAAGGGAGTAAAAGGAGCAATAGACACAAAGGAAGCAAGTGATGTTCAAGAAAGAGCAGAAAGTATTTTGAAAAGAGCTCAAAGAAGTGTAGAAGATACAAAAAGATCAACTAATTTATCTATTCAGAATTTAGGAGAAACGAAATTAAAAGTTTGTGCGAAACAGATTAACGATTTTGTTGATAGCTTTTCTAAAATTAAAGTTATTGAATTAGAAGATAGTATGGGACTTGATGAACTTAAAAAGTTAAATATTACACCTGAAAGCATAAAAAACATGAAAAAAACAGCCTCGGGTGCAATTGATGTATTAGGTGGAGGCATAGCTGGAGTTGGAGCTGGAGTTTTACTTGGCTGGGGTACATATGGCGGTGTTATGGCATTAGGTACTGCAAGTACAGGTGCGGCCATCGGTGGATTATCAGGTGTTGCCGCAACAAATGCTACACTTGCATGGCTTGGAGGTGGAGCTATAGCAGCAGGTGGCGGCGGAATGGCTTTAGGCACTATGGTATTGGGAGGAATTATTGCAGGACCAGCGCTGCTTGTTGCAGGAGGAATATTTGGCGCGAAAGCTAAAGAAAAATTGAATAATGCTTATAGCAATTTATCAGAAGCGAAGAGAATTGTTGCTGAAATCGAAACGGCGGATTCAGAGCTAAAAATTATTGCAAATAATGCAAATCAGCTTAACAACCTGATAAAGAAGTTAGCAGAAATGTTAGACAGAGCTAATTTTGGACTGAAGCAAGTTGTAGATTCAGAAGTAAATTGGAACAAATATTCAAAAGCAGAGAAAAATATAGTTGCATCTGCAATGAAGACTGCACAAGTTGTTAAAACTATAATTGATGTTCCTCTGTTAACAAAAGACGGTGTTTTAACTAAGGATGTTCAAAAGGTATTAGTTGATAAAACTATACTTGCGATGGCAGGGATGAATTAATTGAAGTTATATCAAAAATACTATACAGTAAAAAAATAATACGTAACAAGCCCATCACATGAAAGTGGTGGGCATATTTTTGTTTTCTAAAATGAGGCGGCTATTAAAGAAATAATTTCTTTAATAATAGACAAGAAAAATATTATTGAGAAATTATACCAATTGCTTTATACTAATTATAATATTATATATCTAAATCACTATTATTTTTTTAAAAGGAGATTGGCTATGAATCTTGATGTTTGAAATGTTTATATCATAAAATTGAAGAAAATGAAATTTCATTGGAAATAGTTAAAGAACAATTGTTTGAAAAAAGGAATGTTGTATCATGGCATGAAAAAGATTGGAGTGAACGTAGAAAAAATTTCTTGAAATCTAAATGTGAACAATGTGGAATATTTTAGTGCATATAGTTCAAAATTTTGGGAACATAGATTGGCATGGTTTCAAGAGCAGTCAGATAATGGACTGCTTGGAGA
>DIVM01000052.1 GCA_002435835.1 Firmicutes bacterium UBA6132 | reverse complement strand
CTTAATAATTTGTCAAATAATATTTTTTATTTAATTCCTATATTAATTATTATATTATTATTTAATATAGACATTATTGTCATTTAATATGGATATTTTTGCCTTAAGATGTTTTATTTTAGCTGCGTCCATGAACGTAATTATGAAGTTTATATATCCATTGCATCATAATCAAAAAAAGTTAAGTAATAAATAGATTAATTATATTCAAAACAATTAATTTTTATAAATCTATTTGCAAGTATAATATATTATCTTGCATATGTTCGTAAATTATAAATGAATTATAGCGTTTTATTATAATTAGGCGTATTTTTTGAAATATATATTGACAATATTGCATAATACATTTATAATTATGTTTATTAATTCAAAAAGCTTTTGTCGATAAAATGCAATTCTAAAAAACAAACTTTCATTTTCACGATAGTGAAACATTATAATAGTTTATTAAAACAAACAAAAAATTGGAGCGTCTTACTGACACTACCACAAAAATGACGGAGGGCAGAATGTCTAAAAAAAATATTGAAAATAAAAAAATCCTGGGATGGTATTTTAATACTCCACTTGTATGGAGAGTTTTAACCGCATTAGTATTAGGTGCAATTGTAGGTAAAGTTGTTGGTCCTTCAATTGTAATTCTTGAGCCTTTTGGTACATTAATGCTTAAATTACTTCGTTTAGTTGTTCTTCCACTTATATTCTTTGCAATCATAGTTGGTGTAGGAGGTACTCCTGCTTCTAAACTTGGAAGAATAGCAGGTAAAATTTTGTCTTATTATATTGCAACTACTGTTTTTGCAGCTGCAGGTGGACTTGTTTTAGGCCATATATTTAAACCTGGTATAGGAGCTAATTTAAGTAGTGCTGGCAGTGCTGCAATAGAAGCATCATCAATTCCTTCAATTGGAGAAATATTGTTAAACATGGTTCCTAACAATGCAGTAGCTCCTTTTGTTAATGGGGATTATCTTCAGGTATTAGTTTTTGGTATTTTAATTGGTATTGCTATTTCAGTATTGCAAGACAGTAAAAACGAAAAAACTCAAGAAGTAGTAAATACTTTCCTTAGATTCTGCGAAGGTGGTTCCGAAATAATGTACAAAATAACTCAAGGTATACTTGAGTACACACCAATAGGAATATTTGCACTTATTTCTTCATTATTTGCAACTCAAGGATTCAATGTAATCGGTTCTCTTGGTACATTGATAATAGCTTGCTATATTGGATATATATTCCAGATAATTTTCGTATATGGCGGAATGTTGACATTATTTAAAATGAATTTCAAAAAGTTTCTCATTAACATGAGAGGCGTTATGATGATGGCATTTGCTACAAGAAGTAGCAACTCAACTTTACCAGTATCTATTAGCACATGTGAAGAGAAACTTGGAATTCCAAGAACTGTAAGCGGATTTACTCTTCCACTTGGTGCACAGGTTAATATGGACGGAGAAGCTTATTATCAGATTCTTGCTGTTATGTTTGTTGCTAATGCTACTGGAGTAGTATTATCTCCTGCACAGCAATTGCTGATGATTTTAGCTGTTACATTAGGGTCAATTGGTACTGCAGGTATCGCAGGTTCTGGACCTGTTGTTCTATTGGGAGTTATGAGCATGGTAGGACTTCCAGCTGATGCTGGAACTGCAGCAGCAGCAGCTTTTGCATTAATACTTGGTATTGACGTAATCCTTGACATGGGTAGAACTACTGCAAATGTAACAGGTGACCTTGTAGGTACTTGTATAGTAGCTAAAACAGAAAATATGATGGATTACAGCGTTTGGAATAGTTATAAAAATAAAAAGGTTGAAAGTAAATAATACTATAAACTGAACTTTAATTATTACCAACATAATGAATCAAATGATAACCAATTATGACACAATTAAACTTTTAGTATACAGTTTTATATACAATTAATAAAAAATACGCATATAAAATTATGCGTATTTTTTATTAACTCTTTTACATTATTAATCATCCACCTGCTAAAAGGTGAAGCATTTGAATATCATCGCCGTCATTTACTATTGTTGTTTTATAATTTTCTTCTTCAATTACTTGTTTGTTAACTTTAACGATAATTTTTGTCCATGTGTAATTTTTTATTTTAAATATATCCTCGATAGTCATTCCTTTGTACCATTCGAGTTCTCTATTATTTACTTTGATTATAAAAATCACCCCAATCTTTTATGCTATAATACAAAGTTAACTTAAAATTAATTGATGATGTGATAATATTATTATCACATCACCAATAATGCTTCTTTATTGCATATCTTTAATTACTTCAATCAATTCAGGTAAATCCATTCCTAAATCTTTTAATCTTTCTATTGTAGGTACTCCATTTGAGTTCCAACCTCTTCTTTTATAAACTGCATCTATTAATTTTTCATATTGACTTTCTCTATGTTTTCTTAAAACTGCCATTTTTTCTTCAGTTGCTTTTCCTTCAACATCATAGTTTAAAATTTCTTTTAATTGGCCGTCAAATCTTTCCTGTCTTGCTTCATATTCTTCTTTAGTAACAGGGCCTGCTGAACGATATGGAATTTTATCGTTAGCTCTTAAGCCTTTACCTAATCTTATGTTAAATATTCTTTGGAAATTGTAAACTCTTTCTGATTCTCTTATCAAATCTGTTGTATTTAATTTTTTGCCTGTTACACCATATACAACGTCTAAATAATTTTGTACATGTTCTGGTATTTTAGCAGGCTCAGAAGTAAATTTGTTGTTTGCTGGAGTTACATCATTCCAAGGAAGTTTACACAAACCATAAAGTCCAAACCAAGTTCTGAACATAGGGAAATAATATAATGCTTCTGCTTTATCTTCAAATGTAGGAATTTGGTTGTTAACCATGTCCATAAATATTATCCATGCTTCATCATGCTGTGGTCCTTTATTTGTAAGTCCAAAGCCGCCTTGTTGTGCCAATGACTCTTTACTTACATATTCAGAATATTCTAATCCCTTTTGTTCCATTCCTATGTCAAATAAGAAATCCGGATCCGCACCACATTTTTCAGTAAATAATTTTTTCATTCTGTGAACACCTTGGCCTAATATTAAACCAAAACCTTCACCTCTTGACATTTGATGTAAAACCTCTATTGAATCTTCAAAATTACCGAATTTAAGTTCTAATCCACCAGTAAATTCTTTATTTATTATATTTCTTTCATAACATTCCATTACAAACGCCATAGAAGTACCATATGAAATTGTATCTATTCCATATGTATCACAGTAGAAGTTTATTTCCAAAATAGCTCTTGGGTCAAATATTCCACAGTTAGAACCACATCCTGCAAGGGTTTCATATTCAGCTCCATCAACTGTTACTTTTTGTCCTTTATATGGTCCTGTTAATAATTCAAAGCCATCAGCAGTTTTTGCACATGCCATTGAACATCCATACCAACATCCATCAGCCATTCCTTGAGTTAAATAATTGTTTTTAAATACATCTGGAGCAATTTTTTTAACGTCTTCATGGCCTCCATATTGAAAATTCATAACTGGCAACAAATCATAAGAACTCATTATTTCTTGTGAGTATGCTGTTCCTACTTGCCTCATTCTGTTTTGTTTATCATCAAGATAATGCATTTCTTTATGAAGTTTAAGTCCTGCTTTATTTATAATTGCTTTGTCAACTGGATTATTTAAATCTCCTTTTACATTGGAGAATTTAATTATTATTGCTTTTATTTTTTTGTCTCTAAAAACTGTTCCTATACCACCACGTCCAGCTTGTTTAAATCTTTGAACTTTTCGTCTTACATCATAGAATGAAAAATTTAAAAGTCCCATTCTACTATGTTCAGCTGCAGTACCTGCAGAAATAACTGAAATATTTCTTTTATCCGCTTCATTTTCAGCATACATTTCTGTTAATTGTTCTGCTATAACATGGGAGTCAACAGCTTCAAACGGTGCTTCTTCTATTCTTACAACACCATTATCACCATCTATAAATACAACAACATCATTTTCTGCTTTACCTTGAACTTCTAAAGCATCCCATCCTGAAAACTTTAAGTATGGTCCAAAATATCCACCAACATTAGAGTCTATTGGAATATCAGTCATAGGAGATATGCTGCACACTAAAGATTTACCAGCACCTGGATATTGTGTAATGCCACAAACAGGACCTCCTGAAATAACTATTTCATTTTCAGGATCATTCCATTTAGTTGAAGGAGTAGTACCATGCCATAAAGCATAAAGTCCAAAACCTTTTCCACCAATAAATTTTTCTTTCTTTA
>DIVM01000376.1 GCA_002435835.1 Firmicutes bacterium UBA6132 | reverse complement strand
AGAAAGACAAACATAATAAATGAATAATTTATGATTTTGCAACAAATAGTAAATCTGGAAAGCTATAGAGGAAACGTAAGATGAAAATAAACAAGGATGAAATTATTGGTGGTGTCTTTGGATCAATAGGTGTAGGAATATCAAGTTATATATTAGGATTAATGCCATTTGGAATAAGAAAGTCTATTTATCAAATTATTCTAAGCATAATATTTTCTGCTCTGTTTTATTGTATTATAAAGGAATTCTGTTCCTGCTTAATAATAAGAAAAGTCATTAAAATATAAAGGGGTGGTGATATTTGAGTTGTACAATTTTTTATAAAGGAAAACTTAAAGAAAACACTAATATTCAAGGTGTTATAGAAATAATTAAAAGCAATGCTAAGAACATTGATTGTAGTATTATTGAAAATAAAGATTCCGTTACTTTGCTATTTAACCAAGGTAAGACAGAACCTCTTGTATTTGATTTTAAGAATGATAAAATAGATAATTTTTGTAAATGGAATGGAATTGAGGAACAAGAGTTTTATAAAATTTTTGATATCTTTATTGGTATTAAACCATATTTTAAGTCACTTAAAATCGAAGATGATGGAGGATTTTGGTATACTTATAATACTATGCAAAAACCATGTAAGATTAAAAGAAGAACATTGTTAAGTGATAATGAATTAAAGCTGTTAGAACGAATAAAAGCAAACAGTTCAACAGAATTTAGTCAGATAGAGAAAGATATTTTTAAACAAATGTATCATGACATTGAAGGTTCAGGACCATATAGCTATAGAATCTGGCGTTTGATTGTAAAAGATGTTGTAAAATTATTTGATGTTAATAAATTAGATAAAGACACACAGGTATATTTAAATAAAAATGCCAATAGAATAATACCTGGTTATTTTGGTGTTGAAAATTATTCAGTAAATTTAATGGCTCAAATTGTAGCCTTATGGGTTGGAGAATTTTTGAGATATAAGGATTTAGGAACTGTTTCATTGCTTGGTGATAACATACGGGGGTTAAGTGGAAGTAAAGAAGCGGCCATATGGGGCATTATGTCAAGCTTTTTAAATTGCCACAGCGGAATTGTAAATGTGAAGCATTCAGAAATAGATAAATTCATGGTGCAACAATTATCATGTGAGTTTTACTTTATATTAAACGAATTAAAGGATGAAGGGAAAACTGAACTTGAATTATTGGTATCCATACTTGATTATATAGGTTTTAAGTATATCGAAAGGTAGTTATGTAAATATGTTTAAGTCAGATAAATATTGCAGGTAAAATTATGAGCGAATTTTATCAAAGTTATAAAAATATTCCGTACCACGTAATCGTTACAGGAATCATAATAATATTTATTGCGTCTTTAATTCTAAAGAAAGAAATTGCTAAATCTATGAATAAATCTAAATTTCTATTTATTATGGATAATTTAGAAATTGTGGGATTGTTATGTTTTGGTATTATTCTTATTGTTTTAGCTTTTATTTAAGATTTTAAGATTAAGTTAGGAATTTTAAAATTTTATTTAATTCATTGTTTCGCAACTGTTAGTAGTTACTATTGCATATAATTCGAAAAATACGTGCAATTGTAAAACTACATATCAACTATATTGCTTCAAATAAATAAATCCACATTCAGCTTTAAAAGATGAATGTGGATTTCATGTTTATAAATTTAAAATTTATCAAAGAAATAACGAAACAGTACAATATACAAGCTACAATGCCATTACAATATTGACAACCTTGATTTGATTCTTAAAAAAATTTTGCAGTAAAGAGCCAAAAATTGACCAACAGCAGGTCCCTACAAAACCAACAAAAGCAAGAAGAATTGTAGAAAAAAATGCGAGCATAAGTACGGAATTATAGTAAGGAATAAATTTTCTAACTTATTTCAACTTATATTTCCTCAGTAACATCAAGAGCATCAACTAATTTAACATCTTCATATCTTTCTTGGAAACTTTTTAAAGCATATTGATTTGTAAACAATAAAACAGGTCTTTGGTAATGGTCGAATACAAGCATACAACGCGAATTCTGATATTTTTTAAGTTCGTCAGGTTCTGTAGTTTTAACCCAACGTGCAACTGTAAAATCTACATGTTCCATACGTATGTCCGTATTATATTCATTTACTAAACGATATTCAAATACTTCAAACTGTAAAACACCAACTGCACCTAATATAACTTCATTATATTCATTTGTGTAAACCTGAATAGCTCCTTCTTGAGCTAATTGATGCACACCCTTTTGAAAGTTCTTTCCTTTTAAAGAATTAACTGCACTTACACGACAGAATAATTCTGGTGGAAATGTTGGTAATGGTTCGAAAAATATTTTTTCTTTTCCAGCAGTAAGAGTATCACCAATTTGGAAATTACCTGAATCATAAATACCAATAACATCTCCTGCATATGCTATATCAACTGTTTCTCGTTCATTAGCCATTAAATGAGTTGATTGGCTTAACTTTATTTGTTTTCCTGTTCTTGATAAAGTAACATTCATACCTCTTTCAAATGTGCCAGAACAAATTCTTAAAAATGCAAGTCTATCTCTGTGATTAGGATTCATATTTGCTTGAATTTTAAATATAAAACCTGTAAAGGTTTCATCAGTTGGATTTACTTCACCGCTAATAGTTTTTCTTTTACCCGGCGCTGGAGACATTTTTAGGAAATGTTCCAAAAATTCAGTAACACCGAAATCTGCTAATGCAGACCCGAAAAATACAGGGGATAGTTTTCCAGCTTTAATTTTATCTAAATCAAAATAATTCCCTGCTCCATCCAATAAATCCATTTCATTTCTTAAATTATCGAGGTTTGTTGCAGTTAATAATCCTTCAAGAATATTAGAATGCACACCTTCTTTATCAAGTTTTACTATTTGATCTTTTCTAAATAAATGAACTTCATTTTCAAGTCTATCATAAACACCTTCAAATTCTTTACCGCAGCCTATAGGCCATGTAACAGCTACTGAAGGCATTCCTAATACATCTTCTAATTCCTGCATTGAATCAAGAGGATCCATAGCTTGACGGTCTAATTTATTGATGAATGTAAAAATAGGAATTTCTCTCATGCTACAAACTTGAAATAATTTTTTAGTTTGAGCTTCTATACCTTTTGCCGCATCTATAACCATTACAGCTGAATCAACTGATGTAAGTATACGGTAAGTGTCTTCGCCGAAGTCATTATGGCCTGGTGTATCCATAATTGATATAACTTTATCTTTATATTCAAATTGCATTACTGATGATGTAACAGAAATACCACGTTGTTTTTCTATTTCCATCCAGTCCGATTTAGCATATTTAGAATTTTTTCTTGCTCTTACAGTACCAGCCTCTCTTATAGCTCCGCCGTGTAAAAGCAATTTTTCTGTTAAAGTTGTTTTTCCTGCATCCGGGTGAGAAATAATACCAAAGATGCGCCTTTTATTTATTAATTCTTGGGTTTCCATTAATATTTCCTTTCTTTTTGCTACTAATCATTATCTACTTAGGTATTTTACATCAAATAAAGAAAAATTAAAATATAAATTTATTTAAATAAGAAAAATAATATAAATATAATAAAAATGTGCTACTTAAAGTAAATTTTTAAAGTTATTTTAATATTGAAATTGAAGTTATTAAATGATATAATGCTAAAGATATACTATTATTAAGATTTAAATAGAAAGTTGGAGAAAAATGAGCAAAAGAGATCAAATTATAAATACTTTAAGTGCAGATACAAAGCTCATATCAGAAAAAATAAATGAGCTTAGAAATAATAATGAACAATATTTTGTATTAAACGGAAGAAAAAAAACTTATCATGTTTTAACATATGGATGCCAAATGAATGAACATGATTCTGAAAAAATAGCAGGTATACTTAATTCAATAGGTTACGAAGAATCAGATAATGATAAAAATAGTGATTTAATAATTTTTAACACATGCCTTGTAAGAGAAAATGCTGAACTTAAATTTTTTGGAAAACTTGGTGCAGTTAAAGAGTTAAAAAGAAATAGACCGGATATGCTTATAGCTGTTTGCGGATGCATGATGCAAAATGATGAAATAAGACAAAAGGTTTTAAATAAATATAGATTTGTTGATATTATATTCGGAACTAATACAATACAAGAACTTCCAGAATTAATATATAACGTAGAAGTCAACCAAAACAAAAGCGTGGAAATCATAGATAATTCAGAACTTATTTATGAAAACATGCCTAAACAAAGAAAATTCAATTATAAAGCATTAGTAAATATAACATATGGTTGCAATAATTTCTGCACATATTGTATAGTTCCATATGTAAGAGGCAGAGAGAAATCAAGAGAACCACAAGAAATAATCAACGAAGTAAAATTATTAGCAGAAGATGGCTGCAAAGAAATAACTTTATTAGGCCAAAATGTTAATTCATATGGAACAACATTTGAAGAGAAATTTACATTTTCAGATTTGTTATATGAATTAAATAAAATAGATGGTATAGAAAGAATTCGTTTCATGACATCCCATCCTAAAGACTTAAGTGATGATTTAATCACTGCTATAAAAAAATTAAAAAAGGTATGTAACCATGTTCATTTACCTGTTCAAGCTGGCAGCAATAATGTTTTAAAAAGCATGAATAGAAAATATACTAAAGAACATTATTTAACTTTAGTTGAAAAATTAAGAAAAGAAATACCTGATGTAGCTATAACAACTGATATAATAGTTGGTTTTCCTGGTGAAACTGAAGAGGATTTCCTTGAAACAATAGACTTAGTTGAAAAATCAGAATATGATTCAGCATTTACTTTCCTTTATTCAGTTAGAGAAGGTACAATTGCTGCAAAAATGGAAAATCAAATAACTGAAGATGTAAAGCATGACAGGTTTGATAGATTATTAAAAGTATTATATCCAATAGGACTTAAGAAAAATGAATCTTGTATTGGAAAAACATATTCTGTTTTAGTTGAATCAGTGAGCAAAAACGCAGATGAATATTTAACAGGAAGAACTGAACATTTTAGATTAGTTCACTTCAAAGGTGATAAAAGTTTATTAGGTCAAATAGTTAATGTAAAAATAAATAGTGCTAAAACATTCCATATGGAAGGTGAGTTAGTATAATGGCAAAATTTACACCTATGATGGAGCAGTACTTTGGCATTAAAGAACAATACAAAGACTCAATTCTTCTTTATAGGCTGGGTGATTTTTATGAAATGTTCTTTGATGATGCAATTACAGCTTCAAAAGTTTTAGAAATTACCCTTACAGGTCGTGAATGCGGACAAGAAGAGAGAGCCCCTATGTGTGGGGTTCCTTTCCATTCCATCGATTCTTATATTGCAAAATTAATTGAAAATGGATATAAAGTTGCCATATGTGAACAGGTTGAAGATGCATCCCAAGCAAAAGGTATTGTTAAAAGAGATGTAATAAGAGTAATAACACCCGGAACTATTATAGAACAAAATATGCTCGATGAAAAATCAAACAATTTTTTGTGCGCTGCTTTTATTGAAAATGGTTTTGGAATGTCTTATGTGGATGTTTCAACTGGGGATTTATATGTTACTGAAAATATATCTTTAAATGATTTTAATATTCATAAAGAAAATAAACACGAATTATTAATAGAAGAAATTAATAAAATTAATCCATCAGAAATCATTTCAAATAAAAATACAAATAATAATAATGTAGACAATAAAATAAATATAATAGAAAATTTATTATCTTTGTCCGAATATAAAGAAATTATTTTAAAACATTTTAATACATCTAACTTTGACTCATTAGGGATTATTGATAATAATTTAGCTATAATGTCCCTTGGAATTTTAATACAGTATTTAAATAATACTCAAAAAACATCATTGGACCACATTAATAAAGTTAATTTTTATTCTGTTGGTGATTTTCTATTAATTGATACAAGTACAAGAAAAAATCTTGAATTAATTGAAACTGTAAGAGGAAAAAAAGGAGTTGGAACTCTTTTTCACGTTTTAGATAACACAATGACAGCTATGGGTGGCAGACAGCTAAAAAAGTGGATTGAAGAACCTTTAAAAAATTTATCTTTAATAAATTTAAGACATGAAGCGGTTGAAGAACTTTATGATAATGTAATGCTTTCAAACAATATTAAAGAGTGTTTAAAAGGCGTTTATGATATAGAACGTCTCATAAGCCGTATAGTTTATGGAAACTGTAACGGTCGAGATTTAACTTCTTTAAAACAATCTGTATCAAAATTGCCTGATTTAAAAGCTGAAATTTCTATTTTAAATTCAAAAATGTTTTCTATGATAAATGAAAATTTTGATATATTACAAGATATTTTTAATTTAATAGATACATCCATAATTGAAGAACCTCCTATTTCTATTAAAGAAGGAAATATAATAAAATTAGGTTATAACGACGAGCTTGATGAAATACGTGAAATATCCACTAATGGCAAGTCATGGATTTCAGAGCTTCAAAATAAAGAAAGAGAAAAAACAGGAATTAAAAATTTAAAAATAGGTTATACAAAAGTATTCGGTTACTATATAGAAGTAACTCAATCTAATTTAAAATTAGTTCCTGATGATTATATAAGAAAACAAACTCTTACAAATTGTGAAAGATACGTTACTCCAGAATTAAAAGAAATGGAAGCAAAAATATTAAATGCTGACGAGCAGTTAATGAAAATGGAATATGATTTATTTCTTGAAATTAGACAGTATATTAAAGATCAAGTTAAAAGAATTCAAAATACAGCACATAGTATCGCAATAATTGATTCCATTAATTCAGTATCTGTTTCAGCTGTTAAAAACAATTATGTAAGGCCTCAAATGAACTTGAGCGGACAAATAAACATAGTTGATGGAAGACATCCTGTAATAGAAAGAATAATTAAAAATGAAATGTTTGTTCCTAATGATACTTTTATAGACAATAAAGAAAATTTAATGTCCATAATTACTGGTCCAAACATGGCCGGTAAATCAACTTATATGAGACAGGTTGCATTAATAGCTTTAATGGCTCATATAGGAAGTTTTGTACCTGCTAAAGAAGCTAAAATTTGTATTTTAGATAAAATATTTACTCGTGTGGGTGCCTCAGATGATTTATCACAAGGACAAAGTACGTTTATGGTGGAAATGAGCGAAGTTTCTAATATTTTAAAAAATGCTACTGAAAATAGCCTTCTTATTTTAGATGAGATAGGTCGTGGAACAAGCACATATGACGGGCTTAGTATTGCGTGGAGCGTTGTAGAATATATAACTAAAAATATTAAAGCTAAAACATTATTTGCAACCCACTATCATGAACTTTCTGAATTAGAAAGCAAATTAAAATCGGTTAAAAATTATAGAATTCTTATAAAAGAAACTGATGATAAAATAATTTTCCTTCGTAAAATTGCAGAAGGAAGTATAGATAAAAGTTATGGTATTCAAGTTGCTAATTTAGCAGGACTTCCAAATGAAGTTGTTAAACGAGCAAATGAAATATTAAAAATGCTTGATGATTCTGATATTAATAAACCATTCGCTAAACGCAAAAAAGAAAGAATAAATGATAATTTTCAAGTATCTTTGTTTGAAGCAAGTTTAACAGAAAAAAAATCAAATAAGAAACAAGAAGAATTTATAGATAATGTAAAAAATATAGATATAAATAATTTAACACCAATTAAAGCATTGACTTTGTTAAATGAAATAATTGAAAAATGCAAAAATATTTAGCAATAAATTTAATTACAACCCTTAAAGTGTCGTTCTGAACGCAGTGAAGAATCTTTTAAACATTTGAAATAATAAGATCCTTCGCTATCAGGATGACTACATAAAATTTTACTTTAACTTATTACATAGCAATTTAACTATAAAGAAGGTACGCAAATGGGAAAAATTCATTTATTAGATAATGATACAATCAATAAAATAGCAGCGGGGGAAGTAATAGAAAATCCGAAATCCATTGTAAAAGAACTTGTGGAAAATTCCATAGATGCTGGTGCTGATGAAATCATAGTTGAAATAAAAAGTGGTGGAAAAAAATTAATAAGAATAACTGATAACGGTAAAGGAATAGAAAGAGAAGAAATAGAAGATGCTTTTAAAAGGCACTGCACAAGCAAAATTCAAACTTCTGACGATTTAAATTCTTTATATACACTTGGATTTAGAGGTGAAGCATTAGCAAGTATTGCAGCTGTTTCTAATGTGGAAGTTATTTCAAGAACTAATAATGAGCCATATGGTGTTAAACTTATAATTGAGGGTGGAAAGGTTACTTTAAAAGAAGATATAGGATGTCCTGTTGGGACAACAATATCAGTTACAGAATTGTTTTTTAATGTTCCAGCAAGACTGAAGTTCTTAAAAAGCGATACTTCTGAAAGCAGCAATATAAATGAAGTAGTTACTTCATTGTCCCTTAGTAAAGAGCATATTTCATTTAAATATATTAACAATGGAAATGTATTAATAAAAACACCTAAAACAACTAATATTATCAATACCATATCAAGTTTATTCGGAAAAGACCTTTGCGATTCACTTCTTTTAGTTTCTTATGAAAGCAATATTTTAAAAATTAGTGGATATACAACTAATTTAAATTACTACAGGGGAAACAGAAAACAACAATTAGTATTTGTTAATGGTAGAATAATAAAGCATAAAAGAATTAATTATTATATAGAAGCAGCTTATCATACATTACTACCAAAAAATAAATATCCCGCATCATTTTTGAAAATTGAAATAGATCCTTCCTTAGTTGATGTTAATGTTCATCCTGCTAAAACAGAAATTAAATTCCAAGATGAAGAATCTGTATTAAATGATGTTAAAAACGCCATTTATAGAGCGCTCAGGTCAAGCAATATAATAAAAGAAATAAAAAAAGAAACAATAGTACCCGATAGTCATAATAGCAAAGAAAATAAATATATTTTCGAACAAAAAAAAGATTCAATTATACCTACACTTCATTTTAATAAAATTGAAAATATAAAATATACTGAAGTTAAATTGGATAAACATGAAAATATTAATAAATCAAATTTTAATAATATTTTTAATGATGTTATTGATAAATCATCAAGTGCTAAAACAGATAACGATTTTAATGTATTTGAAAAAAACAATATAGATTATAATAAAATAAATTTATTAAATGATACACATAATATTATACTTAATGATGTAGATAATAGTAATTTAATAATTGATGATATATTAAATGAAGAAGAACAAGGCATTGTGTCTTATAATGATTATAATGATCTGAATGATTTAAATTATGTGGAAAATTTAAATAATATAAAAATAGAAAATATTAATTTAAATAATATACATTCAGAAAATAAGGAAATTATAATTTCAGATAATGAAGAATTCATTTCGAAAGAAGAACAAATACAACATACATTAATAGATTCGGTTTTTCAAGAAAGTAATATTTCTAAAAACCAAATACCTGAACTATCTATAATAGGTATTATGATGGACACATATATTATTTGCGAAAGCAAGAAAAATGCTGAAATGTATATGATTGACCAACATGCTGCACATGAGAGAATTAATTATGAGAAATTTTTAAAAGAATATAATAATAAAGAAATTCTTTTGCAAGAGTTAATTGTCCCCGAAGTAATAAATTTGTCCTATGAAGATTATTATTCTTGTATGAACTCAATAGAAGTTTTTGAAAAATTAGGATTAGAGATTGAAAATTTTGGAACTAATGCTATACTAATAAGTAAAGTGCCACATATTTTTAGTCAAACTAATATTCAAGAAATATTTTTTACCATACTTGATTCTTTAAAAGGTAAGGGTAAAATTAATTATGAGATGGATAAAATAATTAAAAATGCATGTGTTAAATCTGTAAAAGCAGGGGATAAGCTTCATTTAATTGAAATAAAAAAATTAGTGGATGATTTAAAAAATACTGAAAATCCTTTTACCTGCCCACATGGAAGACCAGTAATTATTAAAATGACTAAATATGAAATAGAAAGAATGTTTGAAAGGATCCAAAATTAATGAATAATAAAATAATCGTATTAGTTGGTCCTACAGCAGTTGGAAAAACTTACACTTCTGTTGAATTAGCAAAACTTTATAATACAGAAATAATATCAGCTGATTCCATGCAAATATATAAAGGAATGGACATTGGAACTGCTAAAGTAACTGAAGAAGAAAAACAGGGAATTAAACATCACATGATTGATTTAATTAATCCTGATGAAAGTTATTCTGTATCTGAATTTAAACATGATGCTGAAAAAATAATTGACGATATCCTTTGTAAAAATAAAACTCCCATTATAGTAGGAGGTAGTGGTTTATATGTAAATTCTTTAATTTATGACCTTGATTTTGGCAATGCTAAATCAGATAATAAAATAAGAGATTTTTATACTAAGTATTATGAGGATAATGGGGAAGATGCTTTATATGAAAAATTAAAAGAAGTTGACCCTTTATCAGCTGAAAAAATTCATAAAAACAATGTAAAAAGAGTTATCAGAGCATTAGAGGTATTTGATATAACAGGCGAGAAATTTTCCGAACTAAATACTGACATTAGAAAATACAGTGATAAATATAACTTCATTTTAATTGGCTTAAACATGGAAAGAAGTTTTCTTTATGAAAAAATAAATGAACGTGTTGATAAAATGATTGACGAAGGCCTATTAAATGAAGTTAAAGAGTTATTATTAAAAGGGTATGATAAAAGCTTAGTGTCCATGCAAGCTATAGGTTATAAAGAAATAATAGATTATTTTGAAGGTAATATTGATTTAGAAGAAGCAAAAAGAATATTAAAAAGAAATACCCGAAGATTTGCTAAAAGACAGTTTACTTGGTTTTTAAAAGATGAAAATGTTAAATGGTTTGATATTTCAGATGTAAAAAAAATCGATGAAACAATTAAAGAAATATATAATTACTTAGAGAAAAATTAAAAAGGAGATTATTATGAATACAATTAATTTACAGGATGCATTTTTAAATAATGTAAGAAAAGATAAAATAACAATAACAATATTTTTGAACAATGGTTATAAGCTAAATGGTACTGTAATTGGATTTGATAACTATGTTGTTTTTATAGAAACGGATAAAGGACAACAATTAGTTTACAAACATGCTATTACTTCTATATTACCGTTTAAAACAGTGCGCTTATTTAATAACGATTCAAATGAACAATAACCAAGGAGAAACTAATTAATGTTAACACAAGAAATATTATGTAAACAGTTTGGAATAAGTGAAACTGTTTTTAACTATGTTTTAAAACAAGAAGCAAAAATAAAAAGTGAATATTTTGAAAACATAGAAAAAATAAGAGAATATAATCAATATAAAGTCATAAATGCTATGCAAGAGCATAGATTGGATTACACTAATTTTTACTGGAACACTGGATATGGATATGATGATGTAGGAAGGGAAAAAGTTGAAAAAATATTTGCTTCAGTTTTTCATACTGAAGATGCTCTTGTAAGACCTTCCATAGCATCCGGTACTCATGCTTTGTATTTAACTTTATCGGGTATTTTAAAATATGGAGATGAAGTTATAGCCATATCTGGAAAGCCATACGACACTCTTTTAACTGTATTAGGTGAAGAAGGAAATGAACCTAATAATTTAAAAGAATGTGGTGTAATTTATAAAGAAGTTCAGTTAAAAGATGGTGATATTGACTGTGATGAAGCAATTAAAGCAGTAACAGAAAAAACTAAACTATTAATGATTCAAAGATCTACAGGATATAGTTTTAGATCAGCTTTAACATTAAATAAAATTAAAAATGCAATTGAAAAAATAAAAGAAGTATATCCAAATATACTTATTATGGTTGATAATTGTTATGGGGAATTTATTGATACTATTGAACCATCGGATGTAGGAGCAGATGTTGTTGTTGGTTCATTAATTAAAAACCCTGGTGGTGGTCTTGCACTTTCAGGTGGGTATATAGCTGGTAAATCCATTTTAATAAATAGAATAGCTAACCGTTTAACTGCACCTGGTGTAGGAAAAGAAATTGGATTAACTTATGGAACAACACGAAATACATTACAAGGTTTATTTTTTGCTCCACATATTGTTAGTGAAGCTGTTAAAGGTGCACTATTATTTGGTGCAGTGTTTAGTTCATTAGGTTATGAAATAACACCATCATTAAACGAAAAAAGAAGCGATATAATTCAGGCAATTAAATTTAACAATCCTGATATGGTAGTAAAAATCTGTGAAGCAATTCAAAGTTCATCACCAGTTGATGCTCATGTTGCACCATTACCATGGGACATGCCAGGTTATTCAGACCAAGTAGTCATGGCTTCAGGGGCATTTGTATCAGGATCATCAATAGAATTAAGTGCTGATGCGCCTATCAGACCTCCATATATTGCTTATATACAGGGGGGATTGTTCTACGACCATGCTAAATTAGGTGTAATGCTTTCATTGCAAAAACTTCTTAATTTTGATGATATAGAAAATAAAATT
>DIVM01000209.1 GCA_002435835.1 Firmicutes bacterium UBA6132 | reverse complement strand
AGAGCACCTGACTTTTAATCAGGGTGTCCCGCGTTCGAGTCGCGGATGGATCACTAAAGTAATGAGAATTATAAGTACAAAAAAAGACAAGAAGTAAAATTCTTGTCTTTTTTTACTATATACTAAATAATTTTATGTAGCAGTTGTAACTAAAAATTTAAATAAGTAATTATATTAAGTACATAATTGGTGAAAATATATAAGTATTATGTAATTATTTAAAAGAGTAATTGAATAACAATACTAAAATTATTTTAATAGGTAAAAGCAATATTTAGGAATTCAATATAGTTTTAAAGATGTAATATAAAATCAATATATTGAAAGATTTCAGAAAAAATAGTATGATGGATTCATTAAATAAAATTTTAAAAGAGGTATTTATGGATAATAATATAATAAATTCTGAGCGAATTTATTTTTCTCAAATTCAAAATGAAGATTTAATAAATTTTTACCCATGGTTTTCTGATGTAGAATTTTTAAAGTATTATGATTATGTTTTACCTATTCCACAAAGTAAGGAAGAAGTTGATAAAACATTTAAATATTATGAAACAAATGAAAGTTCTGCTGTATTTTCAATAAAATTAAAGGAAAGTAATAAAGTTATTGGAATTGCAGGTTTTGATGATATAGTAAAACAAAATAAAGTAGCAACACTTTTTATAGGAATAGGAGATAAAAACTTAAGAGGTCAAGGATTTGGAAAAGAAGCTATAAATTTATTATTAAAATATGGTTTCGAAAAACTTGATTTTCATAGAATTCAGTTAAATGTACTTCAATTTAATAACACCGCTATAAATATGTATGAAAAAGTTGGTTTTATAAAAGAAGGTACTTATAGGGAATTTGTTTTAAGAGATGGAAAAAGATTTGATTTATATTTATATGGTCTTTTAAAAAGCGAGTGGGAAAATAAATAATAAAAAAATTGTCTGAATTAACCAGACAATTTTTTTATATTAAGCTATATGAGATTCAATTAAGCTCGCAAAAGATTTTAAAGGTTTAACTCCTATTTCTTTTGCTACGTTTTGACCTTCTTTAAATACAATAACTGTAGGAATAGTTTGTATTCCATAACGAATTGCAAGTTCTTGATTTTCATCAGTATCAACTTTAGCAACTGTTATTTTTCCTTCATATTGATCAGCTAATTGGTCTATAACTGGAGCAAGCATACGGCATGGTCCACACCATGTTGCCCAAAAATCTACTAATAATAATTTTTCTTTTGATAATAATTCATCAAATTCTTGAGTGTTTTTTACATATATTATTTTTTCTGACATTTTGTTTCTCCTTATTTTTCATCTATTTTTTTTGCTGCATGTTGTGCAGCTATTAAACCTTCACTAACTGCTTTTGATATTTGAAGTGGTTTACCTGTGATATCACCTGCAGCATAAACACCTTCTATATTAGTTTCCATGTTTCTGTTCACTTCAATAAATCCGTTTTCTAATTTTAAACCTTCTATTAAAGCAGTTGGAGCAACAACTTCTCTTAGCATGAAAACTGCATCACAATCAATTGTTTTATCTCCTACTATTATACTTTCAACTTTTATATTTCCTATTACTTCTTTGATTGTTCCATGAACATATTCAATAGAATTCTCTAGTTCAGTTGAACGCGGTTTCTTAGATACGAAAATAACTTTTACACCTATTCCATGAAGGAAATTAGCTTCTTTTATAGCTTCATGTGATTGATCCCATACAACTGCAGTTTTATTTCTGTAAAGCATTCCGTCACATGTGGCGCAATAGCTAACTCCCATTCCTAAAAGATTTGCCTCTCCAGGAATTTCTTTTACTTTTGACATACCCATTGTAAGAATAACTTTATTACATTCTATAATATCTCCATTTGCATTTACCATGAAGTAATCATCAAATGGCAAAATGTTTACTACTTTTTTATATTCAACTTCAATATTCATAGATTTAGCATGATTAAAAAAGTCATCCATCATTTCTTTTCCACTCTTGTTGTAAAAACCCAAATGATTATCTATTCGTTCTGCTTTAGAAAGATAATTTTCACTATTGGAAAATATTCTAAGAGTTTTACCCCTTACTAAAACATTTACAGCTGCAGATAGTCCAGCTGGACCAGCACCGATAATAATTACATCTACTCTTTGATTCACATTACACCTCACTAATATTATTCTTTGAATTCATAACCGCTAATTCATTCTTAGTTAAATACTTATTACAAGTAGGACAATAATATTTATGTTCAATTAAATTATCACATTTATCATGAACTAATTTTTTATAACATTTATTTAAATGTTTTTCTCCCCATAAAATTAAACTTATGAATACATCTTCTAAATCAGAACCTTTTTCTGTTAATGTATATTTATATCTTGGTGGGTGGCACTGGTATATATCCCTGTTAATAAGCTCATCGCTTTCTAAATTCTTAAGTCTTTCAGACAATAAATTTGTTGGAATTGTTTCAAGGGCATCCAATATTTCTTTATAAGTTTCATTACCACTAAAAATTTGGTGTAAAATTAAGAGTGACCATTTATCACCTATTATGTTTAATGTTTGTGCAATATTACAAGGTAAATTATATTGATTTTTCATCGCAACTCCCTATGGTTACATTTAATTCTTAATAAGATAAATACCTGCTTAAGTTAGTAAAGGTTCCAGTAAATGTCATTAATCCAATTATTATTAAAATTAATCCACCAATTTTAATTGTGTATTTAACTAAATTTCGTTTAGCTTTAAAAAAATTTAAAACCTGTGTAGTGAACAATCCTAAAGCAATAAAAGGAAGAATAAAACCAACTGAATAAACTAATACAAGCAAATTTCCTGTAAAAGAACTGTTTGCGTTTGATGCTAATATAAGTACGGAAGACAATGCAGGACCAATACATGGAGTCCATGCAAAGCTAAATGTAAATCCCATAATAAACGCAGTTAAAGGATTCATTTTATTTCTATTTATTTCAAGATTTATTTTTTTCTCTATTTGTAAAAATTTAAAATTAAGCACATTTAATTGGTTTAATCCGAGTATAATAATTATTATACCACCTATTCGGCTAAATAATACTTTGTTACTATTTAAAAAAACACCTAATGATGAAAAGGAAAAACCAAGTATAAAAAAAGTGCTTGCAATTCCTGTAATAAAAAATAATGTATTTATTAATATAATTTTTCTGTCATATATAATGGTGCCATCAGTATCAATTTTTTCCCCATTACCTGCTAAATAACTTATATAAACAGGAATTAAAGGTAAAACACAGGGTGAAAAAAATGATAAAAAGCCTTCTGAAAAAACTAATAAAAAACTTAAACTATCAGCTATTGCCACACAATCACCTCTTTTTTAAAATATAACATTGTAACTTTAAATTGTCAAGTAGCTTTAAAAAATAAATTTAGTATTGAAAATTTTATTTTAGTATTATATAATTATTACTATACTATTAATGTATGATTAATTAAATACTTAATTAAGAAATTTAGGAGATGATATTATTTTTAAAAGTTTGACATTGGATGATAAAAGTATTATTAACAGTTATTTAGAAAAAAGCAATCAAGAATCATATGAGTATTTATTTTCATCATTATATATGTGGAGAAAATTAAATAATGTGAAATTTGCAATAGTAAATGATGCTCTCATAATAGAAAAAAATGAGGAAAATAAAGGTACATTTTATGCTCAGCCTTTAGGATATAAAAACGAAAATTTAATCGAAATAATAGATAAATTAAAAGATAGAAATTCTAATTACACTGATAGGGATTATTTTTTTGGAGATGTTGATGAGCATTTTATATCTGATTTAAAAGAAGCAGGCTATAAACTTGAAATTAAAGAAGATGTAAATGATTTTGAATATGTTTATAATACACAGGATTTAATTCAATTAAAAGGTAAAAAATATCATGGAAAAAAGAATCACTACAATACATTTGTAAAAACATATGATTATGAAATAAAATATATAAATGATGAAAAAACAATATGCGATTGTTTAAAATTGCTTCATAAATGGCATGAAGAAGTAGCTGTAACAGTAGATAAAGAAATGTTAATGGAAATTGAAGCTATTAGAGATATTTTTAGAGAAATTCAGTATTTAAATCTTCAAACTATAGCAGTGTATGTTGAAGGTAACCTTGCAGGTTTTGCTGTAGGTGAAAGAGTTAATGATAAATTATGTATAATACATGCTGAACGGGGAGAACTTGAATATAAAGGTATTTATTCATTTATAAACTGTAAATTTTTAATGGAAAGTTTCTCAGATACTGAGTTTGTAAACAGACAAGAAGATACGGGCAATGAAGGTTTAAGAAAAGCTAAACAATCATATCACCCAGTAAAAATGGTAAAAAAATATTTAATTAAAATTTTATAAAGATGATTAGAAGTGGATAGGGGACGTTTTGATTGGCAGATAATTTTGGCCAACCCAAACGTCCCCTTGTCATATTTAGGGCTTTAGGATGCCGTCCTTTTCGTTATCCTAAAGCAACATCTAATACCATCATTAATAAAAATCCAAGCATTGTTCCAATTGTACCTGCGTGAGAATGTTCAACAGATTGAGATTCAGGTATTAATTCTTCTGCTACAACATAAATCATGGCTCCTGCTGCAAAGGCAAGCATCCACGGCATAACTGATGAAATGCTACCAACAAGTAAAACAGCGA
>DIVM01000261.1 GCA_002435835.1 Firmicutes bacterium UBA6132 | reverse complement strand
GCTCCAACACCAGGTAAAATTAATGACTTAGCTTCTTTTATATCTTCGATTTTGCTGCTTATTTTAGTTTCAACATTTAATTTTTCAAATGCCCTTTGAACTGAAGCCAAATTACCCATTCCATAATCTATTATAACATGCATTATATCACTCCTTTAGTTGATTGTAGATTATCCGATGTTATGCGACTTGCTGCTTTTAAAGCCCTACCGAATCCTTTAAACACTGCTTCTATTTTATGGTGGTCATTTTCTCCATATAATACTTGCAAGTGAATTGTTGATAAGCAATTATTTGTAAAACCTTTAAAAAACTCTTTAAAATCTTCTGTTGCAAATTGGCCCAATCTTTGATTATTAAAATCAATATTATATACAAGATACGGTCTTCCGCTTATATCAACACTTACTCTTGCTAAAGCTTCATCCATTGGCAAAAACATAGTTCCATAACGATCAATTCCTTTTTTGTCGCCCAAAGCTTCTTTAAAAGCTTGGCCAAGAGCTAATCCAATATCTTCTGCTGTGTGATGAGAATCAACATCTAAATCTCCAACACATTTAATTTTTAAATCAAAACTTCCGTGAAACCCAAACAAAGTAAGCATGTGATTTAAAAATCCAATACCAGTTTCTATATCTGTTTTACCGCTTCCATCTAAATTTAATTCTACTAAAATATCTGTTTCCAATGTTTTACGTGATACTGATGATGTTCTCATATTAACCCTCAATTATTTTTTTAATTTCTTCTAAAAGTATTTCATTTTCTTCTTTAGTACCAATTGTAATTCTATTATATACTTTACCATTAAAGTTAAATTTTCTAATAAGTACTCCACAGCTCATGAGTTTTTCAAATAAGTTATCAACAGGTGATTTAGTAAATATGAAATTTGCACCCGATTCATACACAGTGAAATTTAAATTTCTTAAATCTTGGCTTAATTTTAATCTTAAGTCTTTTATATTTTGAATATATGATTTAACAAGTTCAATAGAGTTTAAAGCTTTCGATGCACCATACTGGGACAAAATATTTAAATTATAAGGAACTTTAACTTTCCATACATATTTAACTAAATTTTCATTAGCAATTAATGAACCAACTCTTAAACCTGCTAATCCAAATGCTTTTGAAAGTGTGCGCATAACTATTAAATTTTCATAATCATTTATTAAATCTACTACTGAATTTTCAAAGAAATCCGCATATGCTTCATCAACTATGATCAATGAATTTTTTACACTATCAAGAAGTTTAATCACATCATTCCTTGGTGTTATATAACCTGTTGGATTGTTAGGATTGCAAAGGATAACTATTTTTGGATTTATTTCATTAGCTTTTTCAATTAATTTATTAATATCTTGAGTGAAGTCTTCATTTGTATTCACTCCAACATAAGTTGCACCACATAAATCACAGTATGTTTGATACATGCTAAACGATGGGACAAAACTCATAACTTTTTCATCTTTTTCACAATAAGCATTTATAACCATGTTTATAAGTTCGCTTGATCCATTTCCCATCAAAATATTTTCTGATTTACAATTATAATATAAAGATAATTTTTCTCTTAACTCTATTGAATCTGAGTCAGGATACAAATTTGCTTTTAAATCATTAAAACATAAGCCGTCCTTTAACAAATAATTACTTCCTTCATTTGCATCAAGTTTAACACGGCAAGGTATGTCATTTACAAAATATGCTTCAAGTTTTTCTACGCTGTTTTTTAACTTAATCATTGCGTCCCTCTTTCCTTTACTTTACTATTATTTTTTTCTAATTCTAACTGCATTTGCGTGTCCAGTAAGTCCTTCATTTTCTGCAAACCTAATTATGTCTTCTCTATTTTGATTTAATGCTTCCTTGCTGTAATAAATTAAAGAAGTTTTTTTAATGAAATCATCCACCCCTAATGCAGATGAAAACTTAGCTGTAGAACTTGTAGGTAATGTGTGATTTGGACCTGCAAAATAATCTCCTACTGGTTCAGGGCTGTATTCCCCTATAAAAATTGCTCCTGCATTTTTAATATCTTGATACATATCCAAGCAATTTTCAGTTAAAAGCTCTAAATGCTCAGGAGCTATTTCATTTGCTAATTCAATGCACTCATCCATACTGTCTAATAAAATAATTGCTCCTTGGTTATTTAAAGATTTTTCTATTATTTCAGTTCTTTCCAACTGATTCATTTGTATTTCAAGCTCTTTAATAACTTTGTCAGGTAGTTCTGGTGCGTCAGTTATTAAAATTGATGCAGCCATTTCATCATGTTCTGCTTGAGAAATTAAATCAGCTGCTATATAAGCTGGATTAGCACATTTGTCAGCTATTATTAATATTTCACTTGGACCTGCAATCATATCAATTCCTACAAATCCTGAAACCCTTCTTTTAGCTGCAGCAACAAATATATTGCCAGGACCTGTGATTTTATATACTTTAGGAATTGACTCCGTTCCGTATGCTAATGCTGCTATTCCCTGCGCTCCACCAACTTTAAAAATCCTATCAACTCCTGCTAATGATGCTGCAACAAGAATTGAATCTTTTATTTTACCATCGCTTTGTGGTGGTGTAATCATACACAGTTGACTAACTCCAGCTATTTTAGCAGGTACTGCATTCATTAAAACAGTTGAAGGATATGCAGCTTTTCCACCAGGTACATATATGCCTGCTTTTTCAATAGGATTAAAAATTTGTCCTAATAATGCATCCTTACCTTTTGGTTTGAATTTAAACGATTCTCTAACTTGTTTTTTGTGAAATTCTTCTATGTTTTCTTTTGCCTTTTTTATAGTGATTAAAAGTTCTTTGTCTATTGTCTCAAAGGCTGCATTTATTTCTTCTTGTGAAACCTCTAAATTTTTTATTTCTACTTTATCAAATTCCAATGTATATTTTTTTACTGCTTCATCCTTATTTATACGAACATCTTCTATGATTTTATCCACTGTTTCATAAACATCATTATAATCTTGAGAATTTCTTTTTTGAAGTTCATCTATAAATATTTGCTTTTCATAACTTTTAATTATTTTAATCAATGTATTCATCCTCCTTACTTATAAGCTCAATAATTTCTTTAATTTCTTTTCTTTTAAATTTATAACTAATACGGTTTGAAATAATCATTGCAGTTATGTCGTACATATCTTCAAGTACTTCAAGACCATTTGCTTTTAATGTATTTCCTGTTTCAACTATATCAACTATTACATCTGACAAACCAAGAATTGGTGCAAGCTCAATGGAACCATTTAACTTAATTGTTCTGATTTTTTGGCCTTTTGAATCAAAATATTTCTTTGATATGTTTGGAAATTTAGTAGCAACTTTCAATATAGTATCTTCCATAAATATTTTTCTACCTTTAATTCCTGCAACAGAAAGTTTGCATTTTCCAATATTCATTTTATACAATTCATAAATATCTGAATTATTTTCCATTATCATGTCTTTACCAGAAAAACCTATATCTGCAACTCCACTTTCAACATAAGTTATTACATCAGAATTTTTAAGCAACATGAATTTAATACCATTTTTTTCATCTTCAAAAATTAACTTTCTAGATTTCTCATCTATTGATTCACCTATTCCAGCAGACTTTAACATTTCTATTACTTGTTCACCCAATCTGCCTTTTGGTATCGCAACTGTTAATCCCATTATATTGCCTCCTTGTAAAGAGCTTTTATTAATTCATCTAATTCAATAGAAAATCCTATGGCAGGAATTTTAAATCCAAATTGTTCTGTAAATGAATCATATCTTCCACCCTTAATCATTTCTTTATTTGAATTTTCTATATACCCCCTAAAAATTATGCCATCATAATAATTCAGCTCTGATACTAAAGATAAATCATATGTAATTTTGTTTGTTTCATTTTTAAAATGCTCATTTACTTTAGAAAGTTCAGATATTCCCTCTTTCATTAAATCATTCATATAAAGTCCAACAAGATTATTTGTTATTTCTTCAAAACGTCCTTCTAAATCAAAAATATTTAATAAAGTACTCATTGCTTCTTTGTATGGAAGCTTAGACAAATATTCCTTAAGTTCTTGCTTATTTTTAAAATAAATTAAATTTAAAATATTATTGTAATCTTCTTTATTAAAAGAACAGGATTGCATTAAACCCTTTAAAAATTTGCTGCTACCTATTTCAAACAAATAATTTTTACTGTATTTATTTAAAACTTTTATAGCTGTACCAAGGACATTTTCATCAGTATTTTTATTCTTTTCACCTAAACATTCTACACCCATCTGTCTCTTTTCTTTTATTTCAACGCTATTATGTGCATAAGTTTTTCCATAATAAAACAATTTAAGTTTTAAATTATCTTCCCATTTACTCATAAATTTGTTAACTATACCGGTTGTTATATCAGGAGTTAAAATAAGTATATCGCTTGCATTATCCACTAACTTAACAGTCTTTTTCTTATCCATTTTTGAATATACATCTCTAAACTCATCGTATTCTTCTAATATAGAAGGTTCAATATTCAAATATCCTTCTTCACATAAGAAATTTTCTATTTCTCTCTTTAATTTAAACATTTTTTGAGAAAAATTTATTTCATCTTCTATTTTTAAAAATTTCATGCTTGATCCTCACTTGTCTTTTTATTTTTGAATTGGTTGTGTTTGACCTACCAACCATTTATTCTGCTTTAAGATTAATTAAACTTTGAGTCGCAGTCTCATTCACCAATATATCTGCTCCCCCTGGTCGCATATCTTGGGAATTCGTTGCGTTTGGCCTACCATCCATTTCTTTCTCCCTCTGGTCGAATAAATGGGGTTAGGTCATAAAAAAAACCACCTGACTTAATATCAGATGGTTGTATTATACTTATACATTATATATTCACCATAGATACAAGTCTTTTAATTAAACGACTAATAGAGCTTGTATCTGTGATTTTAATTTATATTAAAGTCACTTACAAACTCGCTTACTATGATGGTGATGTAGTTGTATATTTATATTTATTAATTTATTTTCCATTTTGCACCTCTAAATTTTATTTATTATAATACTTATTTTATATAATGTCAACTTAATATTCATTTTTTTTTATTATTATACTTTAATACTAAAACATTTTTTATATTTTGTATTACATTAACCGACTGCCATAAAGCTATTTAACGTTTAAATAACTTAAATCTTTGCTTGACATCGCTTAGTTTAAATATTATATTGGAACTAATATACAATTGTTTCAATATATTATAATATAATAAAATTTAAATAACAGAGGTGTATTATGCTTGAAAATATTATTCAATTAAACCCTGTGATATTAGCATTAATAGGAACATGCTTTACTTTTTTAGCAACAGCAGCTGGTGCTTCTATGGTATTTTTTGTACGTAATAATGTAAATGAAACCACACAACATGGATTTCTAGGTTTTGCAGCTGGAGTAATGATTGCAGCATCTGTATGGTCCCTTTTAATACCTGCCATTGAAATGGCAGAAAAACAAGGTAATATTGGATGGATACCTGCAGGCGGTGGATTTTTATTAGGAGGCATATTTTTATTTATGCTTGATAAACTTCTCCCTCACATGCATATAGGATCAGAAAAACCTGAAGGTTTAAAAAGTTCATTTAAACGTACAACTATGCTTGTTCTTGCTGTAACTTTACATAATATACCAGAAGGTATGGCCGTTGGATTATCATTTGGTATAGCTGCACAATCAAATTCAATATCTGCATTAACAGCTTCTTTTGCTCTTGCCTTAGGAATGGGGCTTCAAAATTTCCCAGAAGGAGCAGCAATTTCACTTCCTTTAAAAAAAGAAGGATTTTCTTCTAAAAAATCATTTATTTATGGTGCATTATCAG
>DIVM01000239.1 GCA_002435835.1 Firmicutes bacterium UBA6132 | reverse complement strand
TAGTTGAATTTTAAAAGCAACTGTTAATTCATGAGGATATGAAAATTCTCCTAACTTAAATCCTGTAAGCCACCAGTGTGTATCATGTCTCTTAAATAAAACTTTGCCATTTTTTCTTAACACATAGGACATTTTTAAAAGTTCTTCATCGCTTACACATTCGAAAAATGGTCCCTCAAAAAATTCTGTTTTTATATCAGGTTTATCAGTTACATAAACTCCTACTTCACATCCTGATGTCATTCCATATTGACCTTTCCAAAATTCTATCATCCATCTTTTATTATCGTATTCAAAATAAATTGGCTCGCAATCAATTATCATTGATAATGGAGCAGCAGCTTCGTCATATAACCTGCAATACCCCATTTCCCTTTGCCATGTATTTAATTTAAAATAAAATATATCTTGATTTATGTCATATTCATAGCCAGCCGCATCTATTTTATCTTCTATTGATTTATAATCTGCCTTTTTATAAGAAGTGATTCTTCTTAATTTATGAAAAAACTTATTAAACCATTTAGTTGTAATAGGATAAAAATTTGGAAAATATGCTTTTATTAACATATTACTTAATATGGACAATATTAATAATAAGAGCATAAAAATTTCTAACGGCTCTATACCAGTTTCAATTGAAATATTCTTAATTATATCCAACATAAAACTCACTCCAAATATTTTTATATTATAATATTCTTTGTGAGTCATTATGGGACTGTACAATTCAATTAATATAATTTAATGTAATGTATTAAAATAATCATTAATTTTTCTTGGTCCTGCAAGTATTTCTCTTGCAATATATAATTTACCATCTAAATCAGCTTTTTCGCTCCACTTTACAAGCTTGATGAATCCTTCTGAAATTTCTATTGCTGTAATACAGCGTGGATGTACGCAGCTTCCATCATTAAAATAAGGTGTTTCCCCTACTTCAGGAAAAACAGGTCTATGATTGTGACCCGCTATTAACATATGTTTTTCTTTTTTTACCCATTCTGAAAAGATTTTTGATATGGAATATTTTTTTTTATAATTTTTCGCTGTTCTTGTAATATCTTTGACTCCAAAAACTTCAAGAGGTCTCCAGAAATATCTTATTAAAAATCTTGCAATAAGCCAAAAATCACTATTTAAGCATTCCACTTGATGACCGTGAATTAATAGTATTTTATCATTTGTTATTTTATGTTTTAATATTAGTCCCTCATGAATTTTAATATTTTCAAATAAAGGTATTTCTTTATTTTGACGTTCATCAAAATATTTATATAAATAATTTTTTATAAATTTGTCATCCTTTTTAACCATGTCGTGATTTCCATATATGCAATAAAGTCTGTTTTCAAAGTAAAATTTTGATAAAAGCCAAAATACATCGCTGTGTTCATGAATTATATCAGAAATTTTACGATTTTCCCATAACTCATCACCATCTCCTAACTCTATATATGTGAAATTTTTGTAATAATAATGGTATAAAGCAGAAAAATAAATATTCTGATTGTTAGAAAATGTGTCAGCCCAACTTCCATCTCCTCGGTGGCAGTCACTCATTAAAACTATTTTTGAATTATCATCAAATATGATTTCATCAGAAGTTTTGTATATCTTACTAATACGATCTAAGAAACTCATAAAATCACATCCATATATCATTTTGTATAAGAATATTCACAAACTATAAATTAAAGAACAACTTTCTGGTAAACAATCATAATATACATCCGTAATTTTCGTAACTTGATTTTTAACATATGAATCATTATAATAAGTTTAATGTCTAAAATTTAGTAAAAGATATACATAGTAAATGAACTAATCAAATTGGTGGGGTTAAATAAATGAAATATAAAAATAATATTTTGATTTTGATATCTGTTTTATTAATATTAATTTTAAGTAGTTGTAATAATCAAAACGACTCTAAAGAAACTACATTATTTATAGCAACTGATTTACATTATTATTCAAAAAAACTATTTGATAATGGAAATTTATTTAATAAATTCATTGAAAATGGAGATGGAAAGCTTGTTCAGTATTCTTCAGATATAACAGATGCTTTAATAAATGAAGTTATAAGTACAAATCCAACTGCATTTATAATAAGCGGTGATTTAACATTCAATGGAGAAAAAATAAGTCACAATGAATTATCTAAAAAACTTTATAAAATTAAAAGGAAGGGTATTCCCGTCCTTGTTATACCAGGAAATCACGACATATATAGCAGACATACATATAAATTTGCTGATGAACAAGCATATACTATAGCAAACATATCTCCAGAAAATTTTAGACAAATATATTATAACTTAGGTTTTTCTGATGCGTTATATAAAGATGAAAGCACATTAAGTTATGTATATAAAGTTAATGAAAATTTATGGATTCTTATGATTGACGCTAATCAAAACAGTGGGTATACTTCTGAAAAGGGAAGTTTATCTGAAAATACTTTAACTTGGATAGAGGAATGTTTAATTAAAGCAAAAGAAAAAGGAGCTACAGTAATTTCAGTTACACATCAAAATCTATTGCCTCATAATATAATTTTTTCTAAATCATTTACTATAAAGGATGGTAGTAAACTTGTTGATTTATTAGAGAAATATGAAGTAAAATTAAACTTAAGCGGACATATGCATGTCCAGCATATTGCAAAATCTAATAATGAAAATGGAATATATGATATAGCAAATAATTCTATAGCCGTTAACCCAAATCAATATGGAGTAATTAATATATCTGAAAATAAAGAAATTAACTATAAAACACATAGTATAGATATGGAAACTTATGCAGTAAATAATAATATCAACGATGACAATTTAAAAGATTTTAAAAAATATTCTGAACAGTTTTTTTATAATACTAATTATTTAAAAATATATGATTCATTAGCAGATTTTAGTTTATCAGAAACAGAAAAAAAAAAAATGGCCATATTTGCTTCGAAAGTAAATAAAAGCTATTTTAGTGGAACTGAGCACAAAACTTTAGAACAAGATAAAAATAGTGAAGATTATAAATTATGGAGAACAAAAGCTGATGGCTCATTCTTTTATGATTATCTTTATACTATATTAAAAGAAAAACCAATAGATCATAATACTCTAAACATAAAATAAAATATTTATAATTTTATAAAATTAAATATTTTTTTCAGAATTTTTTTTATTTAATTACACAAACTTATATTGGGCATCAAACTAATGAATTTTGAAAGGAATGAGATAAATGAAAAATCGCAATAAAAGAGATAGTCTTTTTGTAAATGAAATATCACATGTACATGACGTAAAAGCTGTTTCTAAAGAACCTGTTGGAAAAGCAGATGAAAATGCGTTTTGTATTTATAACAATCAAAGTCACGCAGTTGGATCACGAATTAAAAACAGAGATGATGAATATATTTGTACTGAAGATGGATCGTGGCAGGAAAAAGATTCATAAGTAATGACCTAAAAAATAAAGCCTCTTATTAACTTATTGGGGCTTTATTTTTTATTCGCGTATATATATAATATTATTGTTTGTGATTTCATCCTCTAAAATTGACATTGCATATTTTTTTACTGGACAATCTGGTAAATTATAAAGAATTTTAAATCCTTCCATTTCTTTTATATAGTTTAAAGAGCCATTTCTATAACCAGAAAAATATAATTTGTTAAGTTCGGACACAACTTTAAATAATTCATCTTTTTCTTTTTTATTTAATTCACTTAATTCTAAAATGCACTTTTTTTGATTTTTACAACATTTATCTTTAAAAAATTCTGCAGAATAATTTTCAAAATCAATTAAATTTTCATCTTTTATATTATTGTTAAGGGCGTATTGCTTCATATTTAACTTTTCTGTTATATATTTAAATCCATTTTTTTTAGTATAATAAATTTTACCAAACTGATGTGGGTACACACACAAACTACTGGTAGCAATATCATATAAAATATAATCTTTAATTTTTAATGTTTTAATATCCTGTATGTGGATATGGCCAGTAAGAACCAAATTTATATTACATTTATTAAATATTTCTATAGCTTCTTTGCTATTTGTTATAGTGTAATCTTCATTTATTATTTTACTGTGATCAATTAAACTATGATGCATAACTGCAATTAGTTTTACATTATTATTAATTGATAATTTATAACATTCCTCAATCCAATTTAATGTAGTTTCTTTTATATAACCACCTGTTTTAGGGTACTCCATGGTTGTGTCAAGCATCAAAAACCATATGTTTTCCGAAGGAGCCGCAAGATATGATAATGAACTACTATCCTTTAACAAAGCATCTTTATACCCAAATTCATTATATATATTTAAAAAATGTTCTTTAGTTATTATTTCAGCACTATAAGTTTTATCTTGAAAAAAATATTTAGCATTTTTATTCATAATATCGTGATTACCTGGAATAACAAAAACATTAATACCATCATTTTCTATTTCAGTAAGTTTCTTAGCAAAATCTACATGGCTTTGTTTTGAGCCACTGAATGTTAAATCTCCTAAAAAAATTACAAATTCAGGTTTATGTAATTTTATATTTTCTATTAAAGATTCAAATAATTCAACTGAATAAAAAGTTAACTTATCATCGGCTTGAAATAAATTCTGAAATGCTTCACCATCATCATACATTTTTTTTGACAAAAAGTGAGTATCAGCAGCTACAAAAAAATTAAAATCTTCATTTGTTTTAATGATATTATTTAAGCTGTATTCATTTTTTAATTTTAATATAAAATTTATAAAAATTATAAATATCATTAAAACTATAATACTATATATATAATATTTTTTCATAATTAAATCCTTTCTATCTTATAAAATGCGAAAAGGAATTCTATATTTATATATACCCTAATTATGAAATAATTAACAATTTTATTTCTTTAAAGTTATATTCTTTAAAGTGATCTAAATTAATTTGGCCATTGCATTTTTAGCCCAACCTGAATCGCTGAGAATTGCTCTTCCAACACCTATTAAATCTGCTTTATTTTCTGAAAGAAGTTTTTCTGCAGCTATAGGTTCTGTAACTCCTCCAGTTAATATTACAGGTATTGATACTACATGTTTAATTGCTTCTGTAAGTGGTGAAAAATAACCTTGAACATTAAAATCAGGTATAATATATCCACTAAATCCTCCGGATATATCTATTATATCTACACCAGCTTTTTCAAATTCTACTGCTGCTTTCATACTATCTTCGATTGTAACTCCACCTTCCATATAATCACGAGCACCAAATCTTATAAAAATAGGAAAACTTTCACCAACAGCTTTTCTTACTGATTTTATAATCTCTAAATGAATTTTAATTCTACCTAATATATCTCCACCGTATTCATCGTTTCTATTATTAGTGAGAGGTGAAAAGAACTGATGTAATAAATAGCCATGAGCAGCGTGAATTTCAACTCCATCAAAGCCTGCATTTTTCACACGAACTGCCGCTTTTGTAAAACAATCAACTATTTCTTTAATTTCTTCTGTTGTCAGTTTCAAAGGAATAATATCTTTGTTTCTACGAGGATTAGGTAAATTTGATGCTGAATATATCTCATAACCTGTAATTTCCTTACTAGTCGAACTTCCTGCATGATTAATTTGCATTATAGCTTTACTACCATTTTTATGAATTACTTCTGATAATTTTTTTAAATCATCTACAAATTTATCATCTGCAATGGATAATTGATTTTTACTTGCCTTTCCTTGTTCCATCACATAGCTATGTTCAATAATTATTAATGATATATATCCACCATGTGATTTTTCATTGTAATACTCCAATATTTCTTTGCTTATTCTTCCATCTTCTTCTGATTTCGAAGTAGCCATAGGTGGCATTATTAATCTGTTTATTAAAGATATATTTTTGGTGTTTAAAGGTTTAAGTAAATTTGACATTAATTTCTCCTTAATTTATTTTTCATAAATATATTTTGAGCTACTTTAGATGCTCATAAAGAAATATATAATCATTATAATTTCTGCAAATAATTTAAAAATTGTACCCCCAATAACTCCCACAAGGGATCCAAATCCTACTCGTAAAGCTTGTTTTATATCCTTTCCAAGCAAAAGCTCTGCTGCTATTGAACCACCAAAAGGACCTATTATAATTCCAAGAGGTCCTAAAAATATAATGCCAGCAACCATGCCGACTAAAGCACCAACAGTTGCCTGTTTACTGCCACCATATTTCTTTGTGCTGATGGCAGAAGCAAAAAAATCTACTATAAAAATTACAACCATAACTAATAGCTGAAGTATAAAAAAATAAGTACTTAAACTTACAAAATTAGTCATGAAGCCATATAAAAGCATACCCGCAAAAACAAGTATTACTCCTGGTAATGCGGGAAGAATTGTTCCTAATATACCAATTAAAAACATAATTACCGCAATAATTAAAGCTATAGTTTCCAAATAAAAACTCCTTTTATAAAATTATTTACTTTAAATTTAATACTATACTAAAATTAAAATACTACTTTATTTAACTTTATTAATTTATTTATATCAAAGCACTATATATATTTATTTTTAATTATAATTTAGTTTATGATTTTACTTTAAAACTTATCCTTATTATACCAATTTAATACCAAAAGTTAAATGGGCAAAATTTCCATAAACCTTTTTTATTTTTAAACGTCTAATATATTAAGAAACAAAATAGGAGGTTTAAACATACATAAATTATCCAAATGGCCATTGGATTTTAATTGAGGAAATATGAATTATGATTAGACATTAAATTTCAAAATATAATATAAAATAAGAGAGGTTAATTAAAATGAATATTAAAAAATATATAAAAATGATATCATTAAGTTTATGCTTGACAATAGCAACTACAGGAATGGCTTTTGCAGATACATCAACTGACTCAGTTTTAACAACTTTAGATGAACCAGTATCAAACACACCTATTGAAGTTAAAGTAGATGAGAAAATATACAATAAACAAGTCGAAATAGATAATGTATTATTTAAGGATGGTTCATCAGTACTTGAAAGTAAAGGAATAAATATAACACATACTGGTTTAGTTAATGATTATATTGAAATTGGAATTGAACCTTTTAATGAAGAAAATGCTAATATGATTTACGATTTAGTAGGTAAAGATTTAGTTAAAGTAGTAGAAGGAACAATGTCCATAACATTAGAAGGCAGTTTAGCAGCTGATGGCTCACCAGAATCTAAAACAGAACTAAATACAACGGTAGCTACAGAAGCAAAAGTAGTAAGTATTGCAGAAGATTCAGTTAAAGAAAAAAATTCTGTACAACCTTTAATAATTGGAGTTGCTATTATTGCATTATTAGGTGGCATATTAGTATTTATGAAAAAAATTAAAACAGCTTAATAAAATTTTGTACGTCCTTGATGGACGTACTTTTATTTTTGATCTTATAAAAATTCTTAAACAATAAATATATAAAATTAAAATTTTCCAATTTTAATACATTAAATAAAATTTAATTGGTTATACTATTAAAGAAAAAATTACATAAGAAAGGAGGCTTACTAATGAAAATAAGAATATTATTATTAACATTTATTTTAATGATGTCTTTATTTACAGGTTGTGCTGATAATGATAAAGATGCAACACCCGAACAAACTACTCCTGAGCAAACTACACCACCTGAAACAACACCAGATGTTGTAACAACAGCTTCAATTGTTGATGAAAATGGTGCATTTGAAGAAGCTATAAGCAATAACGGTACTTGGCTAATAGCTACTGTAACAGATTTAACATTTGACAAAGAACTTGTTCTGGATGGCGAGTTTAAAAATGGTAAAAAAGATGATGCTGGTAAAGATATTATTCAGCGTAAAATTGCTCTTTATGCACAGGATGAAAATAGAAAAGTAACAGCAAGATATACTTTAACAGCACCAAAATTAACTGTTAATAGCCCTAATGCAAGAATTCAAAGCGGAACATTTATCGGCGATTTATACGTAACTGCTGAAAACTTCCAATTAGTTGATGCAACTGTTGAAGGCAATATTTATTTTACAACAGAAGAAGCTCAATCAACATTTACTATGGATGAAACAAGTAAAGTATCAGGATCTCAAGAATTACAGAAATAAAAACATATTAAAAAGCCCAATTTATCATATATTATACCTATGATAAATTGGGCTTTTGTTTACTATCTTAATTCTTTTATAAAACCTTTCCTATATGCATCTAAAAGTTTTTCTAATTCTAATATTTGGGATTCAAGTTCTTCTCCGTTATCAGTATCACGAACTCTTTTTCTTTCAACTTCTTTTTCTAAAACTATTGTAGTTGAATGAATATCTTTTTCTTCCTCAATAGCTTTTTGTGTTGATTCAAAGGGATCATGTGATACTAAAATTAAACCATATGAATTAAATATAAGTGTATATCCAGCTATACCTGTAGTACCTTGATAAGCTCTTGAAAAACCACCATCAATAACTAATAATTTACCATTAGCTCTAATAGGACTTTCACCTTTTTTTAATTTTACAGGAACATGACCATTTATTATATGGGAACAGTCAGGATTTAAACCGAATTCTTTAAATATTATTTTACACATTTTTTCACTATCTTCTAATTTAAAATACGGATTTTTCTTTTCTACATGAGCTTCTTTATCATCAATAAAATATCTTTCAAATGTAGTCATTTTGTCTTTTCCAAAAAGAGGCGAATCGGGCCCATTCCATAAATACCAAGTTAAGTCCATACCATATAGTTTTGCTTCTAAGTCATCTTTGTGGAAATATCCTTCCCTAACTAAAATTTCAAGCCTATCAAAATAAGATTTACCGCTGTAAACCTTACCTGAAGAACCAATTTTAACTTTTTTAAAACTTCCATCCTCATTCATTGGAATACAACCATGATACATTAAATTCGAATTAAATTTCAAATACATACTACCCTTAGCAAATAAAAACCTAACATGCTTTTGCAATTTTTCACTATTTAAAAATGATGACTTTATTTTTTCTATTAATTCCTTTTCTTCTTGAGAAAGTTCATATGGATTTTCAAAATTTATTGTTGGAAAATTATTGTCGTTAAGTTTATACGTTTTTCCATCTATTTCAATTGTCCAATTACCATAATTAATTTTGTTTAATAAAAGTCGGTCTTCCATACAAAAATGTGGACGCCTATTAATTATTTCACCTTCTAATTTAAATTGAATTATAGAAATAGCTTTGTGCATTTTTGCAATCAGCTTCAAATCATTATCGTTATAAACTATGTCACTTTCAACTTTAGGTTTAAATTGGGTACATTCATCATTACCATAGAATTGTAAAGCAAAAGTAGCTAAAGGAAGCATATTAATTCCATATCCATCTTCAATTGTATCTAAATTCGCATACCTTGCACAAATTCTAAGTACTGTTGCAATACAAGCTTCACTACCAGCAGCTGCACCCATCCACAGAACATCATGATTTCCCCATTGAATATCCACAGAATGATAATTCATAAGTGTATCCATTACAATATCAGCACCAGGGCCTCTATCAAATATATCCCCTACAATATGAAGTCTATCTATAACTAATCTTTGAATTAGCTTTGACATAGCAATAATAAATTCATCAGCTCTTCCAATTCTTATTATAGTTTTTATTATTTCATTATAATATTCCTGCTTATCATATTCTTCAGAACCTTGATGCATAAGTTCTTCAATTATGTAAGCAAAGTCCTCAGGCAATGCCTTTCTAACTTTCATACGTGTATATTTAAATGCTGCTTTTCTACAAACCAATATTAATCTATAAATAGTTAATTTATACCACTCATCTATATTTTCTGCCTTTTTTTGAATTATTTCTAATTTTTGTTCAGGATAATATATTAGAGTTGCAAAGCTCTTTATTTCTTTTTCACTTAATGTATTACCAAATACTTCTGTAATTTTACGTTTTATATTTCCTGATGCATTTTTAAGTACATGATTAAAAGACTCATACTCCCCATGAATATCAGTCATAAAATGCTCAGTACCTTTAGGCAGATTTAATATAGCTTGCAAATTTATTATTTCAGTACATGCTGAAGCTATAGTTGGGTATTGCTTAGATAAAAGTTTTAAATATTTAAGTTCGCTATCTGATTCTTGAATTACATCATCGTTAGCATAGATCATGAAGTCCTCCTATTAAAGCAAATTAATTGCCCTAACTCTCATTGAAAATTAGGGCACTGATTATCAAGTCTTATGTTTATAATAATTTTAGCACATGGATAATAAAAGTCAATGAATTTTATGTCGAATTATTAATTCATGTCTTGAAATTTTTAATAATTTGTTCATATTTTATTCATAATTTGTTTCTTTAATTAATAACATAGATATGATATATTAAGTAATAACAAAAAATTGGGGGTATTTATGAAAGAAAAATTCATAAGTTATTTAATAAGAATTTCGGGTACCATATTAGGCTCCATACTTATCGCAATAAGTATTAATACATTTTTAGTGCCATATGGTTTACTGTCAGGTGGTATAAGCGGTATATCATTATTAGTACAATATATTTCAAACATAAACTCAGGTATTATTATGTTCATTTTAAATATTCCAATATTTATAATAGGATTTAAATTTACCAGCAGAGATTTCATTATTTTAAGTTTACTAGGAATGGGATTTATGTCTTTATTTATTTATATAACTAAAAATTTAGCTTCTTATAAAATTATAGATGACTTACTTGCTTCTGCTATATATGGAGGTATGTTAAGTGGACTTGGCTCAGGGATTGTTTTAAAAAACAGAGCTTCAACTGGTGGTATGGACATAGTATCAATTATATTAAATAAAAAATATGGTATTAAAGTTCCTACTCTATCTTTTGCAATAAACATAGTAATTGTTTTAATAGGTGGTTTAATTAAAAGCCCAGTTCTTTCTATATATACATTAATTTCAATGCTTGTATCATCTATATTGCTGGATAAAATTTTAGTTGGCTTTGACAATAAAAAAATGCTCTTTATAGTTACTAATAAAGAAAAGGAAATTTCAGAGTATTTAATTCAAACTTTAAAAAGAGGAGTTACTTACATAGATGGCGAAGGTGCTTATACTGGAGAGAAGAAAAAAATTATTTATTGTGTCGTCACTTCAAATCAATTAGTTAAAGTTAAAAAAATGATAACAGATATTGACGACCATGCATTTCTTTCCATAACAGATGTTTCTGAAGCTCATGGCAGGGGATTTAAAACTTTATCATTCTAAAAATTATAATAATATAAACCCTATAATCGGGTTTATATTATTATAACTTTTCTATTTCAATTTGTGATTTAAATATATCTGATTTTGTTTCTTCATTTATTCCTTGTATATAAATTATGTTTTCTTTAACTTTTGACAAATCCCAATACAATATTATAGTATCCCCTGCTAAAGCCTCATGAACATAATCAACTTCAATGGATTTTACAAAATAATTTTTATGTTGTTCTATTGTAAAACAATCCATTATATAATCTACATATTTTGAGTTATTTAAATGTTCATTAATGTCTATATCGCTGTATCCTACAGTTTTTTTATATACATTTTCTAAATTTCCACTTGATTTAATTTTACCTAATTCACAGTTTAAAGCTTTTTCCCTATGAAAGTTAGGAAATTCTGGATTTATAAAGCTGCTCTTTTTTATTTTTCTGCTTTTCTGATCAATTATAACCCAAACTGTCATAGCTTTTGCTATTAAATTATTTTCACTATCATAAACAATAAAATTTCTATGAAAGTCTATTTTATTTGGTTGTTCAGGCCATGTCTCTATAATTATGTTTTCATTCCATTTAGGATATTTTATAACTTCTACTTTTGCTCTTAATAATACCCAAATAACATCATGCTTTTGCATAGCATTCCTACCGACTCCAAGAATATCAGCATGTTCAGACGCCATGGATGCAAAACGAGTAAACATTGAACTCAATTTCATTTTTAAACTAAAGTCAACATCATTACCTTGGACTGTATATTTTTTTCTATGTATCTGTTCCATAAAATTTCTCCTATTCAAAAAAGCATTGTTAAATAAGTTCTTCAAATGATTCAATGTATTTGTGACAAATTAATTTTATTTCTTCTAACGGCTTATTTAAATTTTCATAAAATACTCCAATTGTATATAAACCTGCGTCTTTTGAAGTTTTCATTGCATAATCTGAATCTTCAAAAACAGCTACTTCATTTGGATTTGCATCAAATTTCTCTACTGCATAATGAAAAATATCAGGCATGGTTTTTCCAATTCCAACATCATCACAACAAACAATAAATGAAAAATAATCCAGAACACCAAGTCTTTCCATTGCAGCTTTTGCTAAATAAGCTGGTGTTGCAGTTGCAATGCACATATTTATGTTTTCTTTCTTTAGTTTATCTAAATATTCTTTAACAAATGGTTTTAATTTTAGTTCATATAAAAATTTATTTTCTATCATCTTTAATATATCAGTATTGATTTGTTCTATATTTTCCATAATTCCAAATTCTTCTTGAAAATATAATGTTGCTTCGTTGATAGTCATGGAATTTAAAATATCATTAATATCATCAGGTACATCTATCCCCCTATTAACAAGATAGTCCCGTCCCAAATTTTTCCACTCACTCATTGAGTCCAGCAAAGTTCCATCCATATCAAAAATTGCATATTTAAATTTTTTCATTTTATCATCTCCTCAGTCGTCGCTCCGTGCTTTTGGATGCATTACTATTGAACTTTTTCAATATCCACCCATACTGTTAATACTTGCGTAAGTACTATTTTAGTTACATTAAGCTGATATTCATGGTCACTCATCCTTAAAATTCTTTTATCTATTACTTCTATAAGTATATCTGTATCTATGTCATTTACTTCTTTTCCTAATAAAGAGTTATATTTTTCTTTTATAGCTTTTTGAATTTCTATTTTATCAAATTCATCCCCATCTAAAAAGCTCAAAATAATTTCTATATCTTTAATAACAAATTTAGATTTATTAACTGACTTTTCTAATTTTTCAAGTTTTTCATTTCTATCAGCTATAGTATTTTCAAGATATGCAATTTTTTCATAAAATTGATCCATTCTATAACTTACAAGTACACTTATTATAACACTTCCTATAATTGTACCACATATAATTCCTGCTACAAAGCAAAATAAAAACCTTAATGCTTTATTTTTTATTTTCCCCATATTTCACTACACCTCTGAATCATCCTAATAAAATAATAACCCAGGTTTGCTCCTGATAGTGCTATTAAAATATGTATTGCTTGTTTTACAAGAGATTTAATTTCACCTTCAAATAACCCCTTTTCTATTAAAGTAAATGATGAAAATGTTCCACCAAGTGAACCGGCTATTGCCCATATTTTTATAGAACTTGCAACTTCTATCATGGATTTATATGGAGGATGATTTGTTATAATAGCACCTAAACCAGTAAAAACACTTGCTCCAACAACAACTCCAAATGAAATTAAAAACGTATGAATAACGCTTGAATAAAAAGACATAACATCACCACCATATTTTAAATATATGCTTATTTAAAAATATGTTCTTTATTTTGGTTTATGCTGAGCCCCCTCCTTAAAGAAGATGGGAATTCTTATAATATAAAAAAGAACTCCAATTTGAAATCTGGAGTCCAATTTAAATATCTAAAATTTCTTTATTTATTTCAATCATAATAATAAATTCTTTAACAATTATGGGATCAAACTGTGTATTGCTACATCTTTCTAATTCTAAAATAGCTTCTTCATATGTTTTTCTTTTACTGTAAGGTCTGTTAGATGTCATTGCATCAAAACTATCTACAACACTTAATATTCTTGTTAGAAAGGGGATTTTATTCCCTTTTATACCTTTTGGATATCCAGTTCCATCAAATTTTTCATGATGATGAAGTATTAAAGGCCAAACTTCTTTTAAAGTTGCAACTGGCTTTATAACTTCAACTCCATTTGCAGGATGTGATTTAAGAATTTCCCATTCTTCATCTGTTAATTTTGTTCTTTTAACAAGTATATCCTTTGAAATTTGAATTTTACCTATATCATGAAGATATGCTCCATAACGTAAAATTTTTCTATCGTTTTCGCTTAAGCCTAAGTGTTTAGCCATTAATTCACAATATATAACAACTCTATCCGTGTGGGCATAAGTATATCTGTCCTTAGCATTTATTACACTTATTAATGTTTTTATTGAACTGATTAAATCTATATGCTTTTCATCTATATCAGATTTTAATTCTTCTAATACAGAATAATAACTTTCAACCCTATTTTTATTAAAAAACTTAGCTCTGTATAAAGCATCATCCGCTGTATTTATTAATTCTTGTTTAGATTTTGCCTTTTGAGGATAACATGAAACTCCTACGGAAATAGTTAATTTACCGCTAGGCTGATTTTCTTCTCCTTCAAAATACGTATTTTCTATAACATCCCTTATTCTATTTCCAATTTTAACAGCTTCTTCTTCAGAAATATCAGGTATAATAACAGCAAATTCTTCACCACCGTAACGAGCTACAATGTCTTGTTCTCTTACAGTTTGCTTAAATATTTCACCAAATCTACTCAATACTACATCACCTGCGCTATGTCCGTAAAGATCATTGTAATATTTAAAATGATCGATATCAATGAATAATAGACAAATATTAGTGTTCTTTTTATTAGCTTCTTCAATTTGTTGTGAAAGGGTATTTTGAAAATATCTATGGTTATATACACCGGTAAGCTCATCTAAATTCGCTAATTGAATAGCTTTGTCCCTGTATTGATTTTCTAATTTAACATAATATCCTAAAAGCCATGCAACCATTATAAAAACTCCGGATAATACTAAATCAACTTCAAAATATTTATTGATACTACTTGTTTTAACTCCTAATAAATCTATGGTTAAAATAATAAGTGAATTAAATATTGCAGTATTTATACCAGTTTTAATTCCATACTGAATAGTATTTGCAATAATAATTAATAAAAACAAAAATTTGTAATTGCTTTCATGAAAGCCAGATATAATAATTAAAGCTGTATACAAAGATATTAATATTATATTCTCTATAAAACTACTTATATTAAACATTTGATTATATTGGCTCTTTTTGTTTGTAAACAACCAACCTTCAAAAATTAAAACCAAAATAACTATTATGATAAAATTTATAGTAAAAATACTACTAAATGTGTTATCAATCCATAACTTGTTATATTGCTCATCTGGATATTGTGTAAAAATAATCATTCCACAAAACAATAATGATATTAACTTTAAAACAGATATTATTTCATATATTTTTTGCCTTCTATTTTTATCAAACTGATTCATAAAATCACCTGCAATTCATACATATATTTAAAAAAAGAGGTCAAAATGGACCCCTTTTTTTATTCTTCTCTTAATGATTTTGGTTCTTCTGGTTGATATGCTCCCCACCAACATGCAGAAGCAACTGTAGTTGTAGCTAAAAATGTTAATAATGCTACAGATAAAGTCATAACTTTAAGTGTAATTCTTCTCATTTGTTTGTCCTCCTTATAAATTTTTTTGTACCTCCTAATACCTTGTCCAATAAATCTATTATTTTATGTCCTAGGGATACCAAAGTTATGGATTGCCATACTGCACCTACTGTAATGCAAATAGTAAAATTTAATAAAATATTTTGTTTTAAANNAAATGTAAATATAAAAACAGTAAGGTAATGTTTGCAATAAACAAACTAAGTGTAAATTTAATGGATTTTTTCTTTAATCTTTTTCTTATATTTTCATTTATTAAAGGTTTAGTAGCAGTTCCAACTGGGCTATATTTATACATAATATAAAAAACTAATAAAAAAGAAATTATTGTAATTATAACTAAATATATTATATCTACCTTTATTAATAAGTGCTTTACAAAAATAGCTAATGTTCCAAAAACTATCATGCCTATAAATGCACAGTTAATTGCAGAAGTTGCATGAGCTCCTCCTGAAAATTTTCTTAAAATTGAGGCTGCAAAAGAAATAGTTAGAGCTTCTATGAAAACATCAAAAATTATTCCAAAGAGTGCAATTGTTATAATTGATAAGACAGTTTGTATTAATATAAATGCACCATATGCTAATACTTCTTTATCATGAACAGTTGATAAATTTGATGAAATTTTCAAAGCAATCGCTTCAGATAAATTCTCAACATTTATCATATTTAATCCTCTTTCCCTTTAAAAATACAATTAACATTACAATCAAATAAAACATAAATAATGAAGGAACGCCAGCGAGTGAAGATACCCATGATTGTCCAAATACAAATTCAGAAGAAAAATGAAATATCTCAGTATATAAAAGCACAAGTATAAAATCAGATATAAAAAGTATGATTATGGCTATCAAAGTTGTAGAAATAGCTTTATGTACTTCAATTTTATTTAATTTAACTATTAAAACAATATAAAGCATTATAGCAAAAATTGTATGTACTCCAAAATGAACAGGTAATAATCGTGACATATATACACCGCTCCCACCTAAAATACCTGATACTATTACTTTTTTTAAATCTGCTTTAGTATTTGTTAACTGAAGAATAGAATATAATACTAATGTAGCTTCAGGAATCATTCTAATAAATAGTGAATATATAGGTTGTTGTAACATTTAAGCTCTCCTTATAGTGATTATATGTAATATTGTGTTAAATTATATCATTTATTGTAAAAAAACACAATATATTAATATAGTTTTAATTATATTAAATACATTGTGTTTTTCTTAAATTCATCAAAACAAAATCATTAATTATATATTAATTCTTACAAGTAATTACTAATAATCACATTTTATATGCATATGAATAAAATAACAATATTTAGGAGTTACATTTTTTTGGAGGAGTTCATGAATAAAAAAAATGATGAAATAAATGAAATAGAAATGCTACGAGAAAAAGTAGAAGATGAGGAACTATCACATGAGTTAAAAACTATTTTTGGTGGGTATACAAAGAAATCTGTACATGACTATATTAATTTAATTTTATAAAACAACAACAACAGAAATCAAATGAAACATTTGAAATAAATCTTCAAATATTATTTGAAGAAAAAGATAGGATCCAAAAGGATAATGAAGCTTTAATAAAACGATTAAACAAAGTTGAAACTTCATATGTCTTGTTATTTAATAATGTTAAAAATTTAAAATTTGTTGATACAGAATTTACCGGAATAGATTTTTATAATTTTAAAATTTCAATACTTTCATTAGAAAAACAGCTTAAAGAAATGACTGATTCAAATAATTTATTAGAAGAAAAAGTTAAAGAATTAAGTAATGAAATAATAGAGCTAAGCAAAAAAAATTTAGCATAAAAGAGCCTAATTTATTAGACTCTCTTTTAAAATAATTATTCACTCTATCAGTTTCATACATATGTTCTCTCATGAATTCAAAGCCCTGTCCCATAAATATTGCTACATCTAAAGCACTTCTTCCAGCCCAAAAACTGCAATTAATAAATAATTTAATTTGTGTTTTGTTTGCTTATAAAAAAAACAAATCCAGGCAATGCCTGGATTTAGATTATTGATAAACTATTTTAGATATTCTTCGCTATCCTCGGATGACAAAAATAGTTCAAACCTTTACATAAAATTTATTCTACGATTATTCCATAATAGAAATAATCCCAACCACCTACTTCTATATATAGCATCATGTTTTCATCCACTATTTTGCTGTTATCCATAGGTTTATCTGTTAAGTAATCTATTATTTGAATTGAATCAAGAGAAGTTTGTGAACTAATAGAACTAATAACCTGGCCTACTGTTGCGCCATTTTTAACAGTTAAATTTAAATATTCATTGTCAACTTCTTTAACTATAGAAATATTATTGCTGCTCAATCTTGGAAGAACTGATATTTTATAATTTTTTTCTATATTTTCAGATTCATTAAATAAGCTTAATACCATTGAATTATTTACTAATGCATTGTTTAATACTACATTTCCATTAGAATCTAATACTCTTAATACATATCCTTCTTTTAAAGGTTTTATAGCTCCTAATAAATCACTTACTTTTACTGTGTCTTTAGTTTCTATAATATAATTTTGTGTATCCTCATTTACATAAGTAACTATATTTTCATTTAATATTTCTAAATTATCTTCATAAACATAAATTACACTTGATGAAATTTCAACATTTATTTCTCCTGAGGCATCTATTAATGAATTAGGAGAAATACTTATTTCATTTGACAATACAGTATTTGCAGCCAACTCAATTATTATTTCATCATCGAAATCATCACTACTTGATAAATCCACTTTTGCTCCGCCCCATACTTGTCCAGGTAATTTGCTAAAATCACTATTATTTGCAAATAATTTGCTTACATTTATTTCTTCATCAAATAATAAATATAAATATTTTATTCCACTCACTTCATAAATTTCAGCATAAAATAATGTTGGAGGTCCATAATACATAGTTCTGTTTAAAATAGTTATTGCTTCAGCACGTTTAATGTTATTTTGTGGTCTAAAAGTATTGTCAACATCATAACCGATTATTAACTTCGCTTCAGCTGTTGCGCCTACATATTCTTTTGCCCAATCAGATATTTTATTGCTATCAGTAAATATTGATGAGCCATCTACATTACCTTCTAACTCCATTAAATTTGAAACTATAATAGCTGCTTGCTCTCTTGTTAGCAAATCTTCTGGTGCGAATTTAGTAGATGACATGCCAGAAATATACCCAGCATTAAATGCTTTTTGAACTTCTCCATAATACCAATCTGTTGGTTTTACATCTGTAAAAGTTATATCAGATTTTTCTGTAAAATCAAACAAACTATTAACCATTGTTACAAATTCAGCTCTTTTTACCAAGCCTTCAGGTTTAAAAGAACCATCAGGATATCCTTCAATATATCCTAAATCAAGCCATGTTTGTATGGTATCTTCTGCCCAGTGGCCTATATAATCATTACTTTGTGCAAATGCATTTGTTGGAATCATAATTGTAAATATCATCATGAATACTAACAAAATCGCAATCATTTTTTTAACCATATTAACTCCTATAAACATTTTTTAATAAATAGGTTATAATTGTAGCATTTTTTAGTTAACTTAAGAAGTATAAAATACATGCAAAATTGTAAATGAATGGATAATTTTATCATTACCCTAAAAATTTTAATTTAATCAGCGAAAATATAATAGGTGAGGTATTAATTATGAGACAAATTGATGAAAGTGCAATAAAGGCAAAACATGATAAATATCATATTGAAACATTTATTAAAGAACATGAATTTTTTATTTTAAAAACTGCTCATAAAGTTACTGGTAAATATATTACTAAAAGTGATGATCAATGGTCAGTTTCACTTTCAGCTTTTAATGAAGCAATTACTGCATACTCTTTTGAAAAAGGTTCCTTTTTATCATTTTCAGAGTTAGTAATAAAAAGAAGGCTGTATGATTACATAAAAAAACAATCAAAACATTTCTGCGAAGTTGCCATTAGCCCATTTATTTTCGAAAGCTCGGACGAAGAAGAAGATTTATCACTAAGACAAGCTGTAATTAGTAAAGTATCAACAAAACAAAATGATGATGCTAAATTAGAAATTGAAGCAATAACATTTACTTTAAAGCAATATGGCTTTTCATTTTATGATTTAATTTCAGTGTCTCCAAAAGCTTTAAAAACTAAAAAATCATGTGCAAAAGCAATTGTTTTTTTATCTGAAAACCAAATTCTATTAAATGAAATGAAAAAAACTAAGAATTTACCAATAAAAGCCATAGAAAAAAATTTATATATACCCCGAAAAGTTTTAGAAAGACACAGAAAATATATTATAGCAGGTGCAGAGATAATATCCGGAAATTATCCAATACTTTCAGAATATTTAAAATTCGTGAAAGAGGAGCTTTAAAATGAATGGTATAGTAATGGAAGTAAGAAAAAATCAAGCAGTAATACTATCTGACGATGGTAATGTTTCAATTATTAATAACAAAAATTATGAATTAGGACAGGTGATTATTATGAAAAAAGACAAAACATTAAATTCAAAATTAATTAAAAAAGTGGTAGGCATTGCTTCAGTATTTGCATTAGCAGCAGTAAGCAGTTTTGCTTATACAACACCAACAAGCTATGTTAGCTTGGATGTTAACCCTTCAATTGAATATTCTTTAAATATGTTTGATAAAGTTCTTACTGTAAAAGCAGTTAATGAAGATGGACAGGAAATTGTAGCAAACCTTGAAGTAAAAAACTTAGAAATTTCTGAAGCCGTACAAAAAACAATAGATAAGCTACTACAAGAAGGATATATTACAGATGATGAAAATGCTGGAATTGTAATAGCAATCTCAAATGATGATGAAGAAAAATCACAAGAATTAGCAACTGAATTAGAGCAAGAAACTCAAGAGTACATAGATGAAGTAGATGACTCTGCTTCAACTTCAGCTGTTGAAGTTGAAGTTGAAGCAGTAGGAAAAGCAAGAGTTGAAGAAGCTAAAACATTAGGAGTAACACCAGGAAAATTAAATTTAGTTGAAAAATTAATAGCAAGCTATGGTGACACAAAAGTTAAAGCTGATTACAGTGAAGATGAATTAAAAGACATGCTTAATATGTCTGTAAAAGAAATTAATAAAACAATAAAAGAAAACAGAAAATCTTTACTTTCAATTGAAGCAGTTGATGAAGAAACAACTTTAGAAACTGAAACTGAAGTTACAGATACAGAGGAAACAAATGCAACAACAGAAGATACTGATAAAACAGATGTTGAATCTCAAGATAAAGTAAAAGCTGTAAAAGAAAAAGTTAGTCAAATTAAAGAAAATAATCAAAACAAAGAAAATAACGGTAAATCAAATAAAGCAAGTGATTTAGAACAAGACGCTGATGAAGATGATGATTCAGTAGTAAAAACAAATAATTCTAAATCAGAAAACACTAAAAAATAAATATTACTTTAAACAGTCCCATATATAATGAAATTTTTCAAAAACATCAATACAATTGTATTGATGTTTTTGATTTTTAATAATTTTCCTCAAATTTCCAGGCATCCTTGCACATTTCTACAATGCCTCTTTTGGCTTTCCATCCAAGCTCACGTTCAGCTTTGCTTACATTTGCATAACACTCAGCAATATCACCAGCTCTTCGTTCTACAATTTCATGAGAAACTTCTATATTATTAGCTTCTTCAAATGCTTTTAGTAATTGTAAAACAGAAGTACCTTGTCCTGTTCCAAGGTTATAAATATTTACCCCTTCTGTTAATTTATTAAGAGCAGAAACATGACCTTCAGCTAAATCACAAACATGTATATAATCTCGAACACCTGTACCATCAGCAGTTGCGTAATCATTTCCAAAAATCTTAAGTTTCTTAAGTTTACCTTTTGCAACTTGAGTTACATATGGCATAAGATTATTAGGAATTCCATTTGGAGATTCACCAATCAATCCGCTTTTATGCGCCCCTACCGGATTAAAATATCTTAATAAAGTAACAGCAAAATTTGAGTTTACTTTTACAATATCTGTTAAAATTCTTTCACTCATGGCTTTTGTTTCACCATATGGGTTCGTTGTAGGAAGTAGATTCATGGTTTCTACAAAAGGAACTTCATTTTCTCCATAAACTGTTGCAGAAGAAGAAAACACAAATTTACCTACATTAAATTTTAAGCAAGTTTCGGAAAGAACCATTGTACTCACTAAATTGTTATAATAATACATTAAAGGTTTCTCAACAGATTCACCAACTGCTTTTAATCCTGCAAAGTGAATGACCCCATCAATAGAATGATTAGAAAAAACTTCGTACACTTTTTGTTTGTCTGTAACATCTATTTCATAAAATAATACTTCTTTATGAGTTTTTCCTGTAATTTGTTTTATTTTTCCTATAGTTTCAACTTTGCTATTACATAAATTATCCGCAATTATAACTGAATGTCCTGCCTCAAGTAAAGCTACACAAGTATGCGAACCTATATATCCAGCTCCCCCAGCAACTAATATATTCATATATGTACCCCTTTTTTAAGATATAATTTTTATGTTATCCACAATTAAAATGGACTTATCTTAAAGCAATTATATCATAAATTCATTTATATTACGACATGAAAATAATCGCGTTTTAAGACGCGATTATTCTTTAAACTATTTACCTATAGAAATACTCATACTATTACCATACCAATTAACTTTATAGCCAAAAGTTTCTGCAACTAAACGAAGTGGAACATAAACCCCGTTATAATCAACTGTGATTATTTCAACTTTATCAGTACCCTTTTCAGCTATGATCATATTTTTAGATTGGTCATAAGTGTATTTTATTCCCATTGCATCTAAAAGGCTTTTTGCAGACATATAAGTTCTTCCATTTGCAATAATTGGAACAGAGTCAATTGACATAGGCATTCCTTCATACATAACTGTTACTTTTGAATTATTTTTTTCATAAACAACTTCTCCACCTACTATTGTTGCCAATGGAAGTATATCTTTTATATCACTTGCAGAACATGTCATATAGTCTCTGTCAAGAACCACAAAGTCTGCAAGTTTACCAACTTCCAAAGATCCTTTTATTTTATCTTCAAACTGTCCATAAGCAGCCCAAATAGTAAATGAGCGAAGTGCCTCTTCACGTGTCATATTTTCTTCAGGATACCAACCGCCATTTGGATCCCCATCTCTTCCAGTTCTTGTTACAGCTGCATATAATCCATGATAAGGATTAACAAGTTCAACTGATGCATCCGAACCGTTAACAATTATATTTCCTGCATCAATAACTTTGCGCCATGCATATGCACCTTTTATTCTTTCTGATCCCACGCGGTCTTCTGCCATATTTTTATCTGAAGTTGCATGAACAGATTGCATAGCTGGAATAATTCTTAAATCTGCTACCCTTTGTATATCATCTAATGTTGCAACTTGGAAATGTTCAATTCTATAACGATGATCATTCAATGGCATTTCTTTTAATACTTTTTCATAAGTATTTACTACCTGGTGATTTGCTGCATCACCAATAGCATGTGTAGCAACCTGAAATCCACTTTCCCGTGCTTCTTTAATCATATTATAAAAGTCTTCATCAGTATTTCTTCCATTTCCAACATGTCCTAAGCGATCAGAATATTCATTTAACATCCACGCACTTCTTGCTCCTAATGAACCATCTGCATAAAATTTTATGCAATTCATAGTCAGGCGATTTTCATAAAGTCCAACCTCAGGACCTATTTTATAATATTCCTTTGCGCTGTCACCAGAATCCACCATAACATAAAGACGTATTTTTAAATCCCCTGATTCATACAAATCTTTCATATATTGTATATCTTCTAAACCTGAACCAGCATCCATAGAAGATGTAAGTCCATATGAGAATAATTCTTCCTGTGCTAATAATAATGCTTCTTTTTGTCTCGCTTCATTTAGTGGTGGAATTTTGCTTCTAACTGCAGTTGCAGCAGTATCGGTTAAAATACCTGTTAGTTCACCTTTTTCATTTTTTAGAATTTCTCCACCTT
>DIVM01000004.1:7426-9392 GCA_002435835.1 Firmicutes bacterium UBA6132 | reverse complement strand
GAATATTTCTAAAGTTATTTTTATATAATTTATTTAAATTAAATAAGCCTATCTTATTAGCTTTAAGCTTTAAGGTAGGCTTATTATTATTGTAGTTATTTATTAATAACAGGATGGATACCATCCAATTGTTTTATATGGAATCATAAACTCCACAATACCTGTAGAATATGGTGCAATATCATATTGTTGAAAGTAAATGGTTATTCCCTGTGGTGTTAAATAATAGCTTTTAGGATTGAAATTCTCTTTAATCAAATCTTTGTAATCATCAAAATAAATATTTGGGTTTTGTTCTAAATTTGTTTCTACTTGCTTGATACTTTCGTTTATAAACAGTGATTCAAAATCTTTATTAGGTTTGAAAAGGTAATTAAGTAAAATATTTTTCCCAAAGCACAATTCCCAAGTATCAGAACTTCTTATTGTAATTCCATGAGCCCCTCCAGTGTATTCATACTTATCTTTATAAAGGCTCAAAAAACAATTTTCATTATAAGTTATATTGTATTCCATAATAGCATCAAATGAGTGAAATGGAAAATCATTTCTAAGAGAATCCATGTATGTTTTAACCGCTTGATTGTATAAAGTTGTGCAGGCATATTTGAAAAAATCATTAATTTGCATGGTTATTTCATCATTTATTTTTCTTTGTGCATATTTCTTATTAGACAAAATTAATGGATATTTAATTTTAAGTGATAGTACCTCAATATTTTTATACTTAAGTATAGTTTTGTATTCGCGCATATTAATATTAGCTATGCAATTATTTTGATTCATTTACATCCCTCCTGCATTATATTATGCTTTTATATAATAAAGTTACATATTTAAGAGCAGATGTAAAAAAGTAATATGAAGAAAAATAAAATTATTTCACTTTTTAAGGTACGTCCCTTGGTGTCCTATGTTTTAATATTTAAAATAAAAACGCAAGATAGTATTTTTTATATTTATTTTTATTTTATTTTATAAAATATACATAAGTAAATTAGAAGAATTTTTTCTTTAAATATAAATTTGATTGCAATTATTAAATAAAATATTGCATTTTTCCTATATAATTGACTTTAAATAATTATTAGTTTAAAATTTAAACTAATTAAAAGTGAGGTGGTTGTATTGAAAAAATATAATACGGTAATTTTTGATTTTGATGGAACTTTAATATATACATTAGAAGATATAAAAGATAGCGTAAATTATGCACTAAGGAAATTTAACTTAGAGGAAAAAAGCTTAAATGAAATAAGAAGTTTAGTAGGGGATGGAGCATATAGATTAATAGAATTATGCGTCTGTGACGGAAAAAATAATATTCATTTTGATGAAATATTTAATGTATATAAAAACCATTATAGTGAAAATTATAAAAATAAATCTAAACCATATCCTGAAGTAATTGTTTTATTAAATAAATTAAAGGAAAAAGGGTACAAACTTGGTATTGTATCTAATAAATATGATAATTTAGTAAAATATTTAAACAAATTATATTTTGAAGATTTAATTCCTGTAGCAATTGGTGAATCCGATGTTATACACAAGAAACCAGCTCCTGATGGACTTTTAGAAGCTTTAAGCCAATTAAACAGCCAAAAAGATCAATCGATTTATATAGGAGATTCTGATGTGGATATTCAAACAGCTAAAAATGTAGGTTTGGATTTTATTTCAGTTAGCTATGGATATAGGGACCAAGGATTCCTTAAGGAAAATGGAGCTATAAAAATAGCTGACAAACCATTGGATATTTTAAAGTGGTTATAATAACTAATTTTAAAGAAGCAGTTGGGAAAAATAATAATATTTTAAAAGAGTAAGATATAAAACTTACTCTTTTTTAATATAATAGGAAACATCCATTAAATGCATACACAAGGTATGATGAAAATAATTTTTATTTTCGTGGGAAAGTTCTCTTCCTATTATATTAAAAATGAGGATTGCAAAGGACGGG
>DIVM01000004.1:0-7400 GCA_002435835.1 Firmicutes bacterium UBA6132 | reverse complement strand
CCATAGCGGGAGTTGCGTAGCAACTTTTTTATACTATAGCACATAAATGCATTTTACAAGCCATAAATGTATCTTACCCTTTTGCTATTGAAATTAAATTATAATAAGCATATTATGGAATTAAATAAAGTATTTAATATGTGGAGGTAATTATGTTGGGAATTATAGTTTTATTTGTAGCTTTGGGAATTGAAATAAGTGTTATGGTCTATAGTTTGAAAAATAAATGCAATGAAGATTTTAAAAGAAATTTAATTAAAATTATTTCGTTTATTATTTTTAGCGTTATTATATTATTAAATATAATAGAGTGGAGTTTTAGATGGCAACCACTTTTTGTAATTTTATTTATTAAATTTGTAATGGGGATTATATTTTTAATAAAGAAATCAAATCAAAATAAATCATTTAGCAAAAAACAAATTATATTACGCAGCATTTCAAATTGTATTTTGCTGATTTTTACTATTATGCCTGCTATTATTTTTCCACAATTTGAACCTTTAGCAAAAACAGGCCCATATGAAGTTAATACAGAAAGTTATACTTTAACTTATTTAAATAAAATAGAAACTTATAATGATAAAGGTGAAAATAGAAAAATATCAATTCAATTTTGGTATCCTCAAAATAGTAATAAAAATGAAAAATTTCCGCTATTAATATTTTCACATGGGGCTTTCGGATTTAGAGGAAGTAATTATTCAACTTTCATGGAATTAGCAAGCAATGGTTATGTGGTATGCAGTATTGACCATACTTACCAATCATTTTTTACAAAACATGAAGATGGCGAAATGCAGGTTGTAAACAATGACTTTCTTAATGATGCAATCGCAGTTGAGTCAGGTGATTATGATATTAAAAAAACTTATGATATAACTCATGATTGGCTTAAACTTAGAACAGATGATATGAATTTAGTATTGGATACTATACTTGAAAATATCGACAGTAATGAAACTGATGGTGTATATAAATTAGTTGATAAAAATAATATAGGTTTATTTGGTCATTCTCTTGGAGGGGCAACAGCAGCTTCAATAGGCAGAGAAAGAAAAGATGTTGATGCAGTTATTGTTATAGATGGAACTATGCTTGGTGAAGAAATTGGTTTTGAAAATAATAAAGTAATTCTTAATAAAGAGTCTTACCCTACATCAATTTTAAATATATATAATGAAAAACATTATGAAGATGCATTGGCTAATATGGAAAATTATGATAATATGGTAGCAAGTACAAATGCTATTGATGCTTCTCAAACAGTTTTTAAAAATTCTGGGCATCTTAATTTTACAGACTTACCCATGTTTTCTCCTTTTTTAGCAAGAAAACTTGGAACAGGGAGCATAGATAGTAGGTATTGTATTGAAGAAATGAATAAGATTGTATTAAACTATTTTGATTTCTATTTAAAAGAAGGAAAAACTTTAAATATATTAAACCAATATTAATATTAATGCGGGGATTTACATTCTATGAAAATAAATGTTGAAACAATCGATAAAACAAAAGAAGAACAAATTATAATTCAGTGCTATGAAGTTACAGAGTATATAAACGAAATAGTAGGCTTTTTAAAATCGCGAGAAACTTCCGTAACAGCTTATAGTGATTCTCAAATTTATAATATTGCTTTGCAAGACATTTATTATATTGAATCGGTGGATAATAAAACTTTTGCTTATTTACAAAATGATGTTTATGAAATTAAAAATAAATTATATGAATTAGAGTTTATATTTAATGGAAAAAAGTTTTTTCGTTGCTCTAAATCAGTAATAATAAATTTTATGAAAATCGAATTTATTAAACCAGCTTTAAACGGCAGATTTGTTGCTAAACTTAAAAATAATGAAGACGTTATTATATCAAGAAAATATGTTTCTGCGTTTAAGAAAATATTAGAGGGAGGTTTATTATGAGCTTTAGTGAATTTATGAGAAAGAATTTAATTAGTTTTTTTATAATAGTAACATGTGTTTGCATTGTTATAGGTATTCTTGGCTTAATTTATGAGCCTCATAGACTTTTTGGATATGAAGCATACTTTTCACCGATTATTTTTGGAATTATAGGTGTTTTACCTTCTTTTGCAACATATTCACGTAAAGAGTTAACTATAAAACAAATGAAAATTAGAAAAGTAATACAATTAATAATACTTGAATTAATGATACTATCATTTGGATATTATATGGGTATAATGAAATATAATATGATGATTTCAGTAGCATTAACTGTTTTAATTGTTTATATATTTGTATATTTTATTACGTGGATAGTAGATAATAAAAAGGCTGTAGAATTAAACCAAGAACTAAAAGCATTTCAAGAGAAATATAAACTGTGATACGATTTTTGTATTATAAATAAAATAAGCTGAAGTTAAAGTGCACCGCAAATGTTATGTAAAATATACATAGATTTGCAGTGCATTTTTTAATTAACATATTTATTTAATTATATCAAGTGGGCAAGAAACAATACATTTTCCGCACACATCACATAAACCCATGTCTTTGTGTTCTTCAGCGTTTTCAAGGAGTTTATCATGGCATTTAAATTTATCAAAGCCATTAACCTTAAGAGCTTCTGTTGGACAGGAATATACACAATTTAAACAGCTTAAATTATTATAATGCATACAATATTCTTCTTTAGTTCTTTTGTCTGGAGTAATTTTTTCGGATATAATAACTGAACCAAATCTTCCAGCACAACCCTTTTTAGTTATAAGCATCCTGTTAACGCCAAATTTACCGAGACCAGCTATAAAAGCAGCACTCCTGTGGGACCAAGCAGATTTTAAAGTTTCTTCATCATATGTATGTGTTGATTTTATTGTAGTTGCTTTGATGATTTTTTCGTTTAAATAATTAATTAACTTCTCAGAAGTTTCGTTTATAAGTTCATTAGCATTTAAATATGACTTTGCCCATTCATGGGAAGCAGTATTTTCCTTACGATTACTAACTACAATTTGTTCAGAAAACGGAACAAAAAATGAAATTACAGTTAATGCTTCAGGAAGAATTTCTTTAGGGCTAAGCACTTCGGGGCCAACGATTTCCTTTAGTTTAATATATAACGGATCATCTGCTGAAGAAAAGCCTACTATTGGTTCTCGAAAATCATTGTTTGGGTCGGACATTAATACAGATTCTTTAATTAATTTTACAATCTCTTCTTTTAAACTTTCCATTGTACAACTCCTTTTATGAATTAACTAATTTGTAAAGATGTATTTAATTTTAACATATTAGTTTCTAAACGACAATACATTAGGAATAATAAATATTTTATAAAACAAAAGCAGAAGTTTTGGCTTCTGCTTTTGTAAAAAATTAATTAATTTTAAATGAACAAATTATTTATATGCATATACCATATTTCCTATATTTGTGGCAACTGGTTTTGATAATATCCATGCATTCGTAGTGGTATTGTCGTAATAAAACAACGCACCATTTGTAGGATCAACACCAGTTAAAGCTTCTTTAGCAGCTCTTATACAAGAATCGTTGGCAGGTTTGTTAATCCAACCATTTTCAACTGGAGAAAATTGATAATAACCATTAATATTTTGATTAATTACTCCACTGATTGTATTTGAAAATAATCCGCTTTGAACTCTGTTTATAACAACAGCTCCTACAGCAAGCTGTGCTTGATATGGTTCACCCTGTGTTTCAGCCATAATTAATCTTGCAAGCAAGTCCAATTCACTTGCTGAATAATTAATTACTGCAGCTGGAGCAGTAGGTGTTGTAGGTGCAATTGTAGGTGCAGGTGTAGTAGTTGATACAGGTGCAGTTGTTGAAGGGTTCATAATAGGTATATTCAATATTTGTCCAATTCGTATGTAGTAGGTATAAATATTGTTTGCTTTTCTCAAAGTTTGTAAAGGAACTCCATATTTTTTAGCAAGTGAATATAAAGTATCACCCTTTTGAACTAAATGAGTTTTACTTGATACACTCAATTCTTGTCCAATATTGATTGTAGTGCTAACTAAGTTGTTATCATTCATTAAATTTGATACTGAAGTGTTGAATACTTGACTTATTTTATACAATGTATCACCTTTTACTATTGTATAAGTTGCTGCTTGTGCATCAGCAATATTAAATAAGCTTATGCCAAGTGTGAGAGTGGTGGTTAAAACCATTGATTTTAGACATTTTATTTTTTTCATATATCCTCCTTACGCCTCCCAGGTTAGTTGACGGATTAGGGTAGAGGTACCCCGCTTTCAAGAAAGCTTCACCCCGATGAATAATCCCCGGTACTTTTTTAAAGATTCGGCTATATATAGTTTAGTGTAAAAATAATAACAAATCAATGGAAAGTACTTGTAATGAAGGTAATATAAAACTTACAATCAATAATATACGTGTAACTTTTGTCATCCTTAGAGATAGCACAACATGACACCTTCTGGATTTCAATAAAAAAAGAGAGTTTCCTCTTTTTTAACTTTAAAATACTATTTCGTATAAATTAAGTTCTCCACTTTTTTTAAGTTTTCCTAATTCAGGAACAAGTGTTTTAAAGTGTTCTGTATTTCTATGTTTTTCAATGATTTCCATGCTATCCCAATCTTCAACCATTGTCAAAATAGTTTTATCATTTATTTCTTTGCATAATTGGTATGAAATACATCCTTCTTCTTTTATAGATTCAACTCGCAGTTTTTTAAATATTTCTATTGCTTTTTCTACATCTTCTTCAGCATAAACACCTTTTGATATTAACCTTATCATCATAGCCTCCCAAAATTATACATATTAGTAAATATAATTTATATTAAATAAATATTTTTGTCAAGCTAAAGCAAATTAACAAATTCTTTATGAATTTCTGAGCTTAATTTATAATTCAATTTTCTCAAGGTAGCGTCCAAAGCTTTTAAAGCAATATATACTTTTTCTTCTCTACAATTTTCTCCCATGTGACCTATTCTAAAAACTTTATTTTCAAGAACATCAAAAGCACCTGCAATCATAACATTATAATCTTTAAAAATAAAAACGCTGTAATCCCAAACTGGATTACAGCATTTTTATAATATATTATTTAAAAGGTAACGAAATATTTGATAATGCTTTTTCAGCGTTGTCTTGAAGTTGAGGTTGAAGGGAAATATCTCCTAATGAAACCATACCTACAAGACTATTATTTTGAACAACTGGTATTCTTCTTATTTGTTTATCGCTCATTAATTTAGCTGCTTCATGAACATTCATAGAAGGAGATCCTGTTACAACATCTTTAGTCATAATATCTCCTACTTTTTGTTGATTAACATCTTTTCCGTCTGCTACAGATCTTAATGCAATATCCCTATCCGTAACTATACCTACAACTTGTTTGTTTTCACAAATTGGTACAGAACCAATATTATATTGTGCCATTAATTTGGCAGCTTTTTGAATAGAGTCACTTGAATTTAAACTTGCTATATCACTTGTCATTATATCTTTTAGAATCATAATATTCACCTCCAAAAATATAATTCCCAATAATATTTTAATTATCAATATTTATAATTAAACCATCTATAAACTTACGGATGTTAATTTTTCCAGCATAAGTAGTTTTTCCTCTTATATAATCCATTTCAGATTTAACTTCTTCAAAATTAAATAAGCTGTTTGCATACATTATGAAAATTTCATTCATATTGTCTTCAATTCCTAAATTTGCTATATTGGTTAATCCTTTTGCTATGGCACGACGGATTCTTTGTTCCATGCTTTTAGGATTAGAATTAAATGAACTGCCTATTTCAATCATTGTTGTGTCGGACATAGTTAAATTATTTTTAATTAAGAATTTGCAAATATTTATAATATCTGCTGCACCTTTTTCTCCTGTCATACCCAATTTATTTAAAATAAGTTGGACTTTTTTCAATTTTATGTTTAATGAATCTTCTTGGGAAACTTCATGAGAATTTTTGTTGCTATGTTCTAAATCATTTATAAATATATTTTTAATATTTTGCATTGTTTCTTTATATTTAATTTTCTCAGATACATTATTTATTACAGTTTTTACTTCAATGGCATTAATTGGTTTATTAATAAAAAAATCTATACCAGCTGTATAAGCTTTGCTAATAATATTTTTAGATGAAACTTGTGATATCATAATAAAATTTAAATTACTATTTAAGCTTGAAAGTTCTTTAACTACTGCAATGCCATCTTTGCCGGGCATTAATAAATCTATTAAAACAATATTAGGTAACAAAGCACTTATTTCTTCGATACTATCATCACCATTTAATGAATAACCACATACTTTACCTAAATCGTTATCTTCAATTATATTTTCAAGCATTTTTACAACAGCAATGTCATCATCTATAATATAAATTTTCAATTAAGCCTCCAATATATTTATATATTTCTATAGTTATAATTATAATTTACCTTAACATTATACAATATATTATTATTATTAACAATTTTTTTATTTATTTAACGCTAATTTTATTATATAATTAAATTTACATATGATATAATAAATACTATCAATGAAACAAAGACTACTGTATCGGTGTGAAGCAAGCCGATTGCGGCTTGCACTATGATATAATATTTTCATTTGGAGGGTATTGTGGACAAATTTAAAAAACATTTTATTATAATTATGGTAATCACTCTTTTAGGAGAATTATATTTTTATCCATTAAGCGGAAATTTTAGGTTTTCTGCAGGCGTTGTAGCATTTAACATAGTTCTTTTGTTAGTTGATGATTTCAATGAAATTAAATTATCCATGTATACTGGATTTTCAGTTTTAGTTTTAAGATTTTTAATTGAGAATTTTGCAACTGATTACAATATGTTGGAAATACTTATTTCTAAACTGCCTTCTTTTGTTTATTATTCGCTTTATGGAATAGCAGCTTATATTATTTCATTTAGAAAAAATAGGGAAAATTTATTAAGAACAATATTATCATTGTTTGCAATAGATGTTTTGTGCAATTTGACAGAAGCTATAATAAGACAGGATTTAAACAGTGCTTTGTTTAAATTTATTGTATTGATTGGATTTATAAGAAGTATTGTATCATTTGCAATTTATATTATAGTTGAATCACAGAAAAATATAATAAGAAAAAAAGAACATCAAAAAAGATATATACAGCTTAATACATTGGTTTCAAACATACAGGCAGAGCTTTTTTATTTGAAAAAATCTACTCAAGACATTGAAAATGTAATGAATATGAGTTATTCCTTATATGAAAACACTAAAGAAAATAAAAATATTAATCAGGATGCTTTAAACATAGCAAGGGAAGTTCATGAAATTAAGAAAGATTATTACAGAGTATTAAATGGTTTTGAAAGTTTTTTGAAGGAATTTGAAACAAATGA
>DIVM01000318.1 GCA_002435835.1 Firmicutes bacterium UBA6132 | reverse complement strand
TAAATATGGGGCAGTTATTTAATGAAGAATTGTCCAAAGAAATAAAAGAAAAATTTTATCACGTAGATTTTGACCCAATATATAATACGGAAAGACTTTTCTTTGACAATGCAGGCGGAGCGTTAAGATTAAAATCTGCTAATGATATATTTAAAAAAATAGATGAACTTCCAGATTGTCCAGAACACTCTAATAGAACTGCTTTATGGCTTGCTGAAGTTCAAGAAAAAGCTATGGAAGATTTAAAAATTATTTATAATGTTAAATCAGGTTCCTTTTTAACTTCACTAACTGCATCCATGGTTATGTTTGATATGGCAAGGGCTATAATAGAAAATATACCAGGAACAAATGTTGTTACAACAGCATTAGAACATCCATCGTCATACGACTCAGTTTCTTCATATGCACAGAGTAAAGGAAAAGAAATAAGAGTAGTAGAGGCAAACCCAGTAACAGGCGGAGTGGATGTTGAAGATATAATTAAATTGGTAGATGAAAATACATGTGTTTTAAATGTAATATATGCTTCAAACATGTCTGGAGCAGTTCTTGATATAGAAACCATAGTTAAAGAAGCAAGAAATAAAAAACCAGATTTATATATTATATGTGATGCAGTTCAGCACATGCCTCATGACGCAGTAGATATACAAAAAACACCAGTTGATGCTATGAATTTTGCTTCATATAAATTCTTTGGACCAAGAGGAATTGGTGTTGGGTATATGTCAGAAAGGGCAGCTAAATTGCCACATAATAAATTAATCGCTAAACATGAGGGAGAGTGGGAACTTGGCAGTCCAGCACCAGCTCATTTTGCAGCTATTACGGAAATAGTTAATTATGTATGCTGGATAGGTGGCAAGTTTATTGTTTCTGAAAACAGAAGAGAGTTGTATGTAGAAGGTATGAAAAGAATAAATTTACATGAAAGAGCTTTAATGTATCGCATGCTAAATGGAACTGAGAAAGTTGAAGGGTTAAGAAAAATAGAAAATGTTTCAGTATTCTTGGACTACGAAGATCTTTCAACAAGAGATTTTATTATGGCAGTAGGATTTGATAATTTAGATTATTCACAAGCTGTTGAAGAATACGAAAAGGAAGGTGTGATAGTATTTGAAAGAGTATTATCAAGTTTGTATTCAGTAAGAATGTTAAATACATTAAAAATAGGTGGAGCGGTTAGAATTTCGCCACTTCACTGCCATACAAAGGAAGATATTGATAAGTTTTTGGTAGCTACTAAAAAGCTTGCAAGTTTGGGATCAGCAGTAGTTGCTGATAATTAGTATTATCTAAGAGAAAAAAGGTTGTTGCTGCTATGTAACAACCTTTTTTTATAAAAAGAAATCATAATAGTGGGATTTTTTATTATTGATTAAAGTATAGTTATTAGATATAATGTCGAAATAAGATACAGAATAAATCATGGGAAAATAATAATTTTAAATTAAATATTGTAAAAGTACCATTGTTGAATGAATTGAATGTATTAATAGTATGTATTAGGAAAAACTCTTTAAAAATGTAAAAATATATAAACTTGAAAAATTAGAATTTTAAATTGTATAGTTAAAAAGGAGAAATAAATGAAAAATAAAGAAAATAAAATTGAAGGAGTTACTCTTCTTGGAAATCAGAATGTAAATTATGACTATGATTATAATCCGTCTGTTCTTGAGAAATTTGAAAATAAGCATAAAGGCAATGACTATTTTGTAAAATTTAATTGCCCTGAATTTACTAGCTTATGTCCGATGACTGGACAGCCAGATTTTGCAACAATATATATTTCCTATGTACCTGACATTTACATGGTTGAAAGCAAATCATTAAAACTTTATTTATTTAGTTTTAGAAATCATGGTGACTTTCATGAAGATTGTATGAATATAATTATGAAAGATCTTATTAAACTAATGGATCCTAAATATATTGAAGTTTGGGGTAAGTTTACTCCAAGAGGTGGTTTATCCATAGATCCTTATTGTAATTATGGTAAAGAAAAAACAGAATGGGTTGAGGTTGCAAAAAAAAGATTACACATGCATGATATGTATCCTGAAAAAATAGATAACAGGTAAATATTTTTTGATATTATATAATTGCATAGTTAAGTTATGTATGTTATCATCTTATCATAAATCATATAATTTAATATGGACAGTTCGTTAGACCATCCTGTCCTTAAACAAAACTAGGCAGCTGAAATAAATTTAATTATTTAAGGTTTATTTTGTTATAGTTGTTAATTATAATAAAATAAACTTTTTTTATATTATAGGAAGTTTATTCCTTACTATAATATAAAAATAAGGGGTGAAGGGGAAGAATTCCCCTCCGTTCTAAGGAGGGTGCTCAGGCTGTGAAACAGCCGTCGAAGGGAACCATAGGGTTCCATAGCGAAAGCATCGAAGATGCTTTTTTATTGCTGAAATTAAAGGAGACATTATGTTTAAAATTAAAAGTGAAGTACAATTTGATATGTCACATTACCTAAGTGGATATAAAGGCAAATGTTCAAATATTCATGGACATAGATATAGATTAATTGCAAAAATTGCATCTGAAACTTTACATGAAAGCGGTCAGTTACGAGGAATGGTAGATGATTTTTCCAATTTCAAAAGTGTTTTAAAAGAAATTGCAGAAAATTTTGATCATAAATTAGTTATTGAACAAAATGAAGAAGGAGTTATTTTAGCTAAAAAGTTGTCAGAACTTCCAAATGATTTTGAAATATGCTTTGTTTCATACAGACCAACTGCAGAAGAAATGTCGAGAGATATTTTTAATAGAATTAAGTCAAAAGGATTACCTGTATGTGAAGTTGAGCTGTATGAAACACCTAATAATAGTTGTATATATACAGAGCATTAATTTAAACGGAGGAAAAATGTTTAATATAATAGAAAAGTTTTTATCCATAGATGGTGAAGGACCTAGTGCAGGAGAAATTGCCACATTTATAAGATTTTTGGGATGTAATTTAAGATGTTCTTGGTGTGATACAAAATATTCATGGGAAAAAGAAAGTACAACAGAACTATTAAATGCTGAGGTAATCTATGATTATATAAAAGAAAATGGCAGTAACAATGTAACATTAACTGGTGGAGAGCCTTTAATTCAAGATAATATAGATGAACTCTTAGGAATTCTTAACAAAGATGAAAATTTAAAAATCCACATAGAAACAAATGGTTCTGTAGATATTGGAGAATTCAAGAAAAAACATAAAAGTGGAAATATAAGCTATATTGTTGATTATAAATTGCCAAGCAGCAAAATGACTGAATCCATGAACTTAAATAATTTAAAAAATGTGGATTTTAATGATACGTATAAATTTGTTATTGGAAGCAAAGAAGATTTGAACATGGCTTATGATATTATAAAAAAACATGATTTGACACGTAAGTGTTTAGTTTATTTAAGCCCAGTTTTTGGATCTATAGAGTTAAATGATATTGTGGAATTTATGAAAGATAAAAAGTTAAATAAAGTTAAATTACAAGTTCAGCTTCATAAAATTATATGGGATAAAAATTCGAGAGGTGTATAACCTTGATAGAAGGAGAAAAAAATGAATAAAAAAGCAGTAGTTGTATTTAGCGGTGGCCAAGATTCTACAACATGTTTATTTTGGGCTTTAAGAGAATTTGATGAAGTTATAGCGGTTACTTTTAATTATAATCAAAAACATAAATCGGAAATAGATTGCGCGAAGTTAATAACTAAAGAGTTAGGGGTAGAACACCATATATTAGATATGGCATTACTTAATCAGTTAGCTCCAAATGCATTAACAAGGGATGATATCGAAATTAAAATGGGAGAAAACGGAGAACCTCCGTCAACATTTGTTGAGGGAAGAAACATGCTGTTTTTAACTTTTGCTGCAGTTCTTGCAAAGGTAAAAAATGCAAAACATATTGTAACAGGAGTATGTGAAACAGATTTTAGCGGATATCCAGACTGCAGAGACATATTTATTAAATCCCTCAATGTTACATTAAACTTGGCTATGGATTATGGCTTTGTAGTTCACACCCCATTGATGTGGTTGGATAAAGCCGAGACTTGGGAAATGGCAGACAGCTTTGGAAAATTACAATATGTTAAAGAAAAGACGCTTACTTGCTACAATGGAATAATTGGAGATGGATGCGGAGAATGTCCAGCTTGTTTGCTTAGAAAAAGAGGATTAGAAAAATATTTAGAAAGAAAAATAAAATAATAATTATGAATATATTATAAAAATTCATTGCTTATAATAATAAAATTTTATATAATAATTTTATATTATATAAACGGAGGAATAAAATGGAGTATTTATCGGTTATTTTAACCGTTATTGGTCTATGTATATTTGAGGTTGTTTCAAGCATAGATAATGCAGTAATTAATGCAGAAGTATTAGGTACAATGTCTGAAAAAGGCAGGAAGTGGTTTTTATTTTATGGAATACTGTTTGCAGTATTTATAGTTAGAGGGTTTTTACCATGGTTAATCGTATGGGTAACTAATCCTAATCTTGGTTTTATGGGATCTTTAACAGCAACATTTTCAAATGATCCTCACATAATCGAATCAATAGAACATTCAACACCTATACTTATGCTTGGCGGCGGGGTGTTTTTATTCTTTCTTTTCCTTCATTGGCTTTTTATTGAAGATAAGGATTTTGGACTTCCAACTGAACAATTATTTTTAAAACATGGTGCGTGGTTTTATGCATTTGTATCAGTAATATTGGTTGGTATTGTTGCTTTATCATTAAAGCGTAATCCTTTGCTTGCTTTATCAGCAGTTATCGGTTCATCTGCATTTTTTATTACTGATGGATTTAAAAAGAACGCAGAAGAAAATGAGAAAAAGCTGTTAAGCAACACAAGTGCTATGTCAGATATTAGTAAAATATTATATTTAGAAATAATAGACATGACGTTTTCCATAGATGGGGTTTTAGGTGCTTTTGCATTTACAATGTCGGTACCACTCATAATTTTAGGTAATGGCTTAGGAGCTATGGTTGTAAGACAGTTGACGATGGGAAATATAGAAAATATTAAAAAATATGTTTATCTTAAAAATGGGGCTATGTATTCAATTTTTATCCTTGGATTGGTTATGATACTTGAAGGATTTAACATAGAGATACCTACATTTGTTTCACCTCTTGTAACAATAGCTATAATTACATTCTTTTTCATTAAATCAAAGAACTATGCTAAAACAGTTGAAGTAATAAATTAAGGTGAATACTAAATTATAATAATTTATAAAATAAAGATGCTTGTGATCCCTCAGATGAAGAATTTGAGGGATTTTTTTAAAAATAAATATAATAAAGTTATTTATAGGGAGATCATTATGGCTCAGATAGCATTAATTGCACCAAGCAAAGAGATTGAAAAAGTGGCAAGAAAAACTAAAGAAAAATATAAACTTGATATGGATATATTTTTAGGATTGATGGAAGATGGTGTAGAAATTGCTAAAAAGCTTTATAAAAAAGACTATAAGGTTTTTATAACTCGCGGAGGAACATCTTTGCTCTTAAGGCGAGTGATGCCGGACAATGTTATAGAAATAAAAATGTCACTTGATGATGCAATACATGCCATAATGACTGCTAAAAAATATGGTGGCCGTATACATTTCGTAGGGTTTGAAAATCATTTGCAAGGGTTTAGCTCATTAGGGCCTTTGTTAAATCTTAATATTACTCAAACAGTAGTTACTGAAACAGTTGATATATATAACAGTGTAAAAAAAGCACAAATGGATGGTATTAATGTAATAATAGGCGGTGCGATTCAAGCAAAAGCAGCTGAACAAATTAATATGCCATCTGTTTTCTTAACAACTAATGAAGAAGGAATTTATTCTGCTTTTAATGAAGCAAATTCATTATTAAGTGTTATATTAAATCATGAAAGACGGGAAAAGGAAGTAAGGACAGTTCTTGATTACTCGGGAGAAGGATTCATTGCCATAGATGTGGATAAAAATATTACAATGGCAAATCGTTTTGCCATGGATATTTTTGGGCTAAATGAGGAAGAAATAATAGGAAAACCTGTTAATAAAGTTCTTCGGCAAATAGATAATCTTTCAGAAGCTTTAAGGCCTAATTCTAATCTTTCTAATGATATTATTACCATAGGTTCATTTTCTCTGTTGTATGACAGAATATCCATGTTTGATAATGGAAAAATAACCGGTGCAATGGCTATAATAAAAGATATAAAAAAGGTTTTGGAGGAAGACAGCAACATTAGGAACATGCTGCATTCAAAAGGCTTATATGCAAAATATACATTTGCCGATATAATGGGGAAAAGTCCTTCCATAATAAATTCGAAAAAAATTGCTAATCAATTTGCACGGACTGAGTCAACCATTTTAATTACAAGCGAGACCGGTACAGGAAAAGAAATGTTCGTACAGTCAATACATAATGCAAGCACAAGAAAAAATGGGCCATTTGTAGCCATAAATTGTGCGTCATTGGCTGAAAGTATTTTAGAAAGTGAATTGTTCGGTTATGTAGAAGGTGCATTTACAGGTGCAAGGCGCAATGGAAAAGCAGGGGTTTTTGAAATGGCAAAAGGCGGAACAATATTTCTTGATGAGATTGCAGAAATACCATTGAATTTACAAGGAAAGCTTCTTCGCGTACTGCAGGAGCATAGCATTATGCGTCTGGGTGATGATAAAATAATTCCAATTGACGTTAGGGTTATCACAGCTACACACCATAATCTTATTGATGATGTCAGAGAAGGGAAATTCAGAAGCGATTTATTTTATCGTTTAAATGTTCTTCATTTCAGCATACCTCCACTTAAAGATAGAAAAGAAGATATTGTTTCTTTAGCACGATATTTCCTTCAAAAACATGGTGTTAATTCTGATTTGATTTTATCTTCGGATGTAATGTATTTGCTTAACTCTTATGAATGGCCGGGAAACATACGAGAACTTGAAAATCTTATGGAGAGAATAGTGGCTATAGGAAACTCACAAAATATATATGAATTGGTTACTGAACATATTAATGCCTGCAGTAATTTGATAAGTAAATCTTCGGTTGATTATGTTTATAAAAAAGAAAAAATAACTAAAGAAATTGTTTTGCAGGTGTTAGAGGATACAAATGGGAATAAAACTGAAGCTGCTAAAATATTAGGAATTAATCGTAGTACAATTTGGAGATTATTGAATCAATAATCTCTTTTTATTTTGCACGGATAATAAATTAGCATTGTTTAGAGTGAAATGATAAGTGATTAGTGTTGCAGAATTTTAATGTGCACCACTAATGCATCATTAATGCAACGGTGTTGCAACGTTAATTAAATACAAATAAAACATAACTTTAGAACATAATTTTTAAAATTATTAAATAAGTAAAAAAATATTGGTGCAATATCAGCGAATTTTGCTTAATGATATATTTTTATAATTTTTCGTATAAGGTTGGCACGCAGTTTGCTAATTATGTATATGTAAAATTTAACGGAGGTGGTCTTATGAAAAGGATCATAAATACATCAGAATTAATTCCTGTTATATCACAGCTTGTTATGAAAGCATGTTATGAGCTTGATGATAATGTAATGGAAGCATTTAGAAATGCGTATGAAAAGGAAGAGTCGCCATACAGCAAAGATACATTAAAACTTTTAATTGAAAATGCAGAATATGCTAAGCGCGAACAGGTTGCTTGTTGCCATGATACAGGTACATGCGTAGTAATTTTAGAATTAGGACAGGATATTACTTGGGAAGGAGAACTTTTAACAGATCAAGTTAATGCTGGAGTTCGCAAGGGTTATGCAGAAGGTTATTTAAGAAAATCAATGGTAAAAGATCCTCTTGATCGTGAAAACACAAATGATAATACACCTGCTGTAATTCATACTGAAATAGTGCCGGGTGATAAAGTAACAATTACTGTTATGCCTAAAGGTGGCGGCAGTGAAAATATGGGATCATTTAAAACTTTAGTTCCAGGTGAAGGAATTGAAGGTGTTAAAAAATTTGTTATGGATACTATAAAAAGTGCAGGCGGTAAAACTTGTCCTCCAATTATAGTTGGAGTTGGAGTAGGTGGAACTATGGATAAATGCGCATGGCTTTCTAAAAAAGCTTTGTTAAGACCAATTGGTGAGAGAAATCCTAAGCTACTATATGCTAAGCTTGAAGAAGAGCTTCTTGAAGAAATCAACAAAACAGGTATAGGAACTTTAGGTATGGGCGGAACTGTTACAGCACTTGATGTTCACATTGATTATTTTCCATGCCATATTACAGCATTGCCTGTTGCAGTAAATTTACAATGCCATGCAAGCAGACATGCAAAAATTACAATATAAGGGGGAGCAAAATGAGAGAATTTAATGTTTCATTACCATTAACTAAAGAAGAATTAGCGAAATATGAAATTGGAGATGTGCTTTATCTTACAGGAAAACTTTATACAGCTCGTGATGCTGCACATGATAGATTTGTAAAAGCAATTGCTGAAGGGAAAGAACTTCCTATTGAAATCGAAGGAAAAACTATTTTTTATGCAGGACCATGTCCAACAAAGCCTGGCAGAACTATGGGCTCCATTGCTCCAACTACAAGCATGAGAATGGATCAATATGTTGAAATGATGTTTGAGCAAGGTATGGTTGCAATGATAGGAAAAGGTGACAGAGCTGAATATGTTTCAGAATTATGTAAAAAACATGGTGGAGCTTACCTTTTAAGTATAGGTGGGGCATCGGCTATGATTTCTGATCAAGTTAAATCGTGTGATGTTATTGCTTATGAAGATCTTGGAACTGAATCAATAAAAGAATTGTATGTAGAAAATTTGCGCGTGATCGTTGGAATTGATTCTCAAGGTAATGTGTTCCAAGACCGTGAGATAGCTAAATACAGAAAAAATTAATATATCGGAGGTAATCTATGTTAAAATCTTGGAATAAATTAAGTCTGTTTGCAAAAATAATGATTGGATTTGGGTTAGGAATAGCCGTAGGTCTTGTAATGGGACCTCAAGCCTCTATGTTTAATTTTTTAGGTACTATATTAATAAAACTTTTAAAAGTCGTTGTAGCACCTTTAATTCTTTGTCTTATGGTATGTGCTGTTGGTGATGTGGGTGACATGAAAGCATTTGGATCCATAGGCGTCAAAGCAATATTAACTTATGTGTGTTTAACATTTTTCGCCATTGCTATGGGACTAGGACTTGCATTATTGTTCGGTGTTGGAAAAGGTGTGAACATTGATATAAGTACACTTGAGGCTTCTGCTAATACATCATTCTCATTTATTGACACTATATTAAATATGGTTCCTGAAAATATTTTTAAATCACTTGCTGAACAGGAATTGATTCAAATAATCGTATTTGCATTAATATTTGGTTTTGCTTTAACTAAAACGGGAGAACAGGGAAAAAGTATTTTACGTGCGTTTCAGTCAATAGCTGAAATAATGAAAAATGTTGTTAATGTTGTTTTAAAGTTCTCACCTTTAGGTGTTTTTGGATTAATGGCTAATGTTATTGGTAATAATGGAATATCAATTATGATTCCATATGCAAAAGTAATTGCAGCAGTATATATTGCATCTTTTATTCAGACAGTATTTATACACGGCGGAGTAATTGGAAAGCTTATTTGCAACGTAAGTCCAAAAAAATTCTTGCAAGCTTCTAAGGAATCTATGAGTTTTGCATTTGCAACTTGCTCAAGCGTGGCAACTATTCCTTTGGCACTTAAAGCTACAAAGAAATTAGGCGTACCTGATAATATTTCGAACTTTATAATAACAGTAGGCTCAAATATGAGTATGGACGGTATTGCGATATATCAAGGAGTAGCAGTTGTATTTGCAGCACAAATTTATGGTATTGATTTGAGTGTTTCTCAATATTTCTTAGCAATGTTTGCGTCAACAATTGCATCATTAGGTGCAGCAGGCGTTCCAGGTTCAGGTCTTATAACTCTTTCAATCGTAATCAGTACTGTAGGTCTTCCAATGGAAGCTGTTGGTATTTTAGCAGGCGTTGACCGTATTCTTAATATGGGGCGTATTATACCAAACGTTACAGCAGACATAGCAACTTCTTGTCTTGTTGCTAAATTAGAAGGTAGCTTAGATACAAACTATGTATATGAAGAAGCTTAAATTCTATAAAATAATGGTTTGTCATTAAAATTAAAGCATATAAAGTAAAAAAATTACTTTATATGCTTTTTATTTAATCAAATAATTAACACCTATATTTTTTGCTCTGCTGAATCAACTTTCACTTGTAAAATTGCTCGTGCCCATGGGAAATTTTGTTTTAGGTCTTGTAATTCAGTACCTTCTTTTACAAATGAAGCAGTACCTACTACTAAAAAACCAGTTCCTGGCCCTTGAGTACCTTGAACTTCTTTGCTACCTAATGTAAGTTGCACCTTATTGTTTTTTTCTAAATTTGATTCTGTTTCACTCATGAATCCTGCAGGAATAAGTATTCTATCATCATCAGTAATCTTTATATAACTATTCCAAGTATTTACTACATGTGGTTCTTGTTTGCCTTGTGTGACTATTGAAACTACACCTTCGTGTTTTAAAACTTCTAATAACTTTTCAGGTAACATATTGTTCTCCTTTATCTTTTGATAAATATTATATTAAAATATATTTTCCTAAAATGAAGCATATATTCGTTATATAATTTATTATAGTAAATATCGAAACTGCGTGATATAATTTTTACTATATTATTTTAAAATTACATTTAAAAAATATGGTAGAAAACACATGCAAGGGAAAAAACAAAATATTAATTAAAAAAACTATAAGGAGGCATTATGGAATGTAATTGTTGCTTTCATGGATTATGTACATCTAAAATTGAACTTTTTAAGACACTGACAATAGAAGAACAAAATGTAATTATATCAAGAGCGGAACATTTAAATTATAAGAAAGGTGACATAATCTTTCGTGAGTCAGATCCATCAAATAAAATTGTAATTGTGCGTTTTGGAAAAATCAAACTAAGCAATTACTCTTTAGAGGGAAAAGAATATGTTTTTGACATACTTGTTGAAAGTGATATTTATGGAGAACAAAATATTTTTGGTGGAGGAAATTTTGATGTAAATGCTGTTGCATTGGAATCAACAGGTGTATGTTTAATTTCCCAATCTGACATACAGAAAATGATAATGAATCGACCTGAAATTGGTATAAAGTTTTTAGGTGAAGTAGGATCTAAATTATCTTCGGCAAATGAACTTATTGAGTTATTGTCCATAAATGATGCAAAGGCAAGACTATCAGGTTTTCTTCTATATAGAAGCAACCGTATAGAAAAAGAAATAATAGAGTTATCCCGCGAAGATATATCAGCATTTATTAACTTAACTCGAGAGACCATAAGCAGAAAGCTCAATGAACTTGAAAATGAAGAAGTAATAAAGCTTAATGGTCATAAGAAAATAAAGATTATGGATAAAACAACATTAAGAGAAATTTTTGAAAATGGAAAATAAATTTAAAATAATGATTTAAGTCACGGTTTAATGAATGCGTACCTCTTATAATATGAATATAAAAACAAATGAAATGAAACAAAAACGATTAAATTATTGCTTCATTTCTAAAATATATAGGAGGATACAATGAAAAAACTTGTTAAAAATAATGTTTACTGGGTAGGAAAAATGGATTGGGAGCTTGAAACGTTTCATGGAGCGGATTATTCTATAAACCATGGTTCAAGCCAAAATGCTTACTTAATTCAAGAGGAAAAAACTGTATTGATTGATACTGTATGGAAACCTCATTCAACAGAATTTGTGGATAATCTTGAATCAGAAATAGATTTGAAGAAAATAGACTTTATAGTTGCAAATCACGGAGAGATTGACCACAGCGGGTCATTGCCAGCATTGTTGGAGAAAATACCGGGCACTCCAATATATTGTACTGCTAATGGAGTTAAATCATTGACTGGCCAGTATCATCATCCAGAATGGAATTATAAAGTAGTAAAAACTGGGGATTCCGTAGATATTGGAAATGGAAAGAAACTTGTGTTTGTTGAAATGAAAATGCTTCATTGGCCTGACAGCATGGCAAC
>DIVM01000362.1 GCA_002435835.1 Firmicutes bacterium UBA6132 | reverse complement strand
ATTATATTGCAATGCCAAAGCCCAACATGTACCAATCGCTGCATACAACAGTCATAGGACCTGCAGGGGAGCCTTTTGAAATTCAAATAAGAACCCTTGAAATGCACAGAACGGCTGAATACGGTATTGCAGCTCACTGGAAATATAAAGAAGGAATTGATGAACAAACTAATTTTGACGAAAAATTAAATTGGTTAAGACAAATGCTTGAGTGGCAGCAAGAAACAAATGATCCTCAAGAATTTATGGAGTCATTGAAAATAGATCTTTATGTTGATGAAGTTTTTGTTTTCACTCCAAATGGAGAAGTTGTAAATTTACCTTCTAACTCCACACCTGTAGATTTTGCATATAGAGTCCACTCTGCTATAGGAAATAAATGTGTTGGAGCTAAGATTAATGGTAGAATAGTTCCTCTTGATACAAAGTTAAAAACAGGTAATCAAATTGAAATATTAACATCACAATCAAGTATAGGACCAAGTAAAGACTGGCTTAAATTTGTTGCGTCAAGCCAAGCAAAGTCTAAAATACGAAAGTTTTTCAAAGATAAAGATAAAGATTTTAATGTTGAAAAAGGCAAGGAACAAATCGAAAGAGAAATTAAAAAGCAAAATTTAGTTCCTTCAGATTTGATGAAAGAAGATTGGCTTAAAATAGTTGCTGATAAATATAATATGTTTACAGTAAATAATTTATATGCTGCAGTTGGTAATGGTGGAATGACTGATAATCAAGTTGTTAGTCGTTTAAAACAATTATATCTTGAAAAAAATAAAGATAAAATTGAACTTGATAAAATCGATAATCTTCAAAAAAATGCTCAAAAGAGTATATTTGATAAACCATTAGCTAAAGCAGAAAAACATGCATCAGGAGTTGTTATAAAGGGAGTCGATAATATTAAAATACGATTTTCTAAATGTTGCAACCCTGTTCCAGGAGATGCTATAGTTGGGTATATAACAAGAGGAAGAGGCGTGTCCGTTCACAGAGCTGATTGCACTAACATTCATGATTTAAATGATAGTGCTGATCAAAGATTTATTGAAGTAGAATGGGATGGTGGAAAGCAAGCTACATTTATTTCTGAGCTACAAATAAAAGCTTTGGATAGGCCAAAATTGTTGCAGGATATTACAGCACTTTACGGTGAAGTAAAATTAAATGCAGTATCACTTAATTTAAGAATTACAAAAGAAAAAATAGCTATACTCGATATAGGTTTTGAGATTAATGAAACAAAACAAATTGAAGATTTAATAAAGAAAATTAAAAAACTTAATGGTGTTTTAGAAGTTTATAGAAACAAGAAATAAGTAGGTGTAATATGAGAGCAGTTGTACAAAGAGTTAAATATGCAAAAGTATCAGTTAATGAAAAAGTCATTGGACAAATAGATAAAGGCGTTATGCTCTTATTAGGTATAGAAGAAAATGATGATGTAAAAGATTTAGATTATATGTGTGATAAAACTATAAATTTAAGAATATTTGAAGATGAAGATGGAAAAATGAATAAAAGTTTAATTGATGTTGAAGGAAGTATTTTAGTTATTTCCCAGTTCACATTATATGGAGATGCAAGGAAGGGAAGGCGTCCAAGCTTTATAACGGCAGCTGACCCTTCTAAAGCTATACCTCTTTATGAAAAATTTATTGAAAAAATTAAAGAGTCAGGTATAAAAACTGAAAGAGGCGAGTTCGGTGCTGACATGCAAGTTGAACTTTTAAACGATGGACCAGTAACTATATTATTGGATAGTAAAAAAACATTTTAATTTATAATTTTATATTTTATATTTAATATTTTAAGGAGGAATTATGATTTTTGAAGCAATGGCAGTGGGCTCATATTATGCAAATTGTTATATAGTAGGGTCAGAAGAAACTAAAGAAACAGCAATTATAGATCCAGGTGCTGAATTTAAAAGAATAGATGAAAAAATTATTGAATTAGGCTTAAATCCTAAAATAATAATTTTAACTCATGCACATGGCGACCACATAGGTGCAGTAAATGAATTAGTTGAAAAATATAATACAAAAGTATATATTCATGAAAATGATGCAAAAGCTCTTTCGGATTCTGATGAAAATTATTCTAAAATTTTGTTTAGAAAAGAGTTATCTATAAAACCTGATGTTTTATTAAAAGACGGAGATACAATTGAACTTGGGGAATTAAAATTTGATATTATACATACTCCTGGACACACAGTAGGAGGAATATGCATTAAAGTAGAAAATATAATGTTGACTGGCGATACTCTTTTTAACAAATCAATAGGAAGAACAGATTTTACTGGTGGTTCTTTTGACGAAATTATCGATTCAATTACTAATAAAATATTTAAATACGATGATGAAACAATAATTTACCCAGGACACAATAATCCAACAACAATTGGTTCTGAAAAATTAGGTAATCCTTTTGTAAATTAATATGGAAAATAAATTTAATTATTATTTTATAGGACATAATTTCGAATACGAAGCGCGTAATGCTCTTCGTGTTTTTGATTTAAACATACCATATGAAGTAAAGCATATTTCAGAATTTGAATTTGATTATGGATTGTGTTTAATAAGTTCTTTACAAGAAAACAACGGAAAATACGTGGGTAGCGCTAAATTATATAATAATAAGAAGTTGCTGTTTGAATCTGTATATAGTGATAATGAAATTGTAATAGAAAAATGTGACCTAAAAAAATTAAAGAGAAATTTAGTTGTTAAAACAATTCATTTTTGTTTGAAAAACTATTATAAGATGTCGCCCGATTATGGAATGCTTACTGGTGTAAGGCCTGTTAAAATATTATTTACAGCTTTAAATAACAATAAAACTATTGAAGAAATAAATGATATTTTAAAAAATACTTATGAAGTAAAAGAGCATAAAATAAAATTGATGTGGGATGTATTAAGAATAGAAAAAAAATATATCAATGAGAAAATTAATAAACAAAATTACAATTTGTATATTGGTATACCTTTTTGCCCTTCAAAATGCAGTTATTGTTCATTCACTTCTTATGTTGATCAAAAAGAAAGTAAAGTAAATAGTTATATAAATACTCTGATATATGAAATTGAAAAAACAATAATCTTAGCTAAAAATAAAAACTTAAATTTAAATTCAATTTATATTGGTGGGGGGACTCCTTCTTTTTTAAACATTGAAGAAATTAATAAAATTTTTGATGTATTAAAAAAATATTATGATTTATCTAAAATAAATGAAATATCATTTGAAGCAGGAAGACCTGACACAATAACTAAAGAAAAGCTTATATGTTTAAAAGAGAATTTTGTGAGCAGAATAAGTATAAATCCACAAACCATGAATGATGAAACATTAAAAATCATCGGTAGGGAACACAGTACAGATGATATAATTGAAAAATATTATTTAGCTAAAGAAATTGGTTTTAATTCTATAAATATGGACATGATATTAGGCCTTCCTGGAGAAGATGTTATAGATGCAAAGAATACTATTGAGCAAATAGTAAAACTAAGGCCGGATAATATAACAGTCCACGCTCTGTCCTACAAAAGAAATTCAGCTTTAACAAATGAGTCAAAACAAAGGGAAATGGATTATGAACTTCTTCATCCTATGCAGCAATTAACCCATGAAATATGTATAAATGAAAGCTACATGCCTTATTATATGTACAGACAAAAAAATATAAAGGGTAACCTTGAAAATATAGGATATACACTAAGAGGCAAAGAAAGCATTTATAACATAGCTATAATAGAAGAAACGGAAACAATTCTTGGATGTGGCGCTGGAACGTCCAGTAAAATTATGTTTGAAGACAATAGGCATGAATCAATTTACAATTTGAAAAGCCTTGAAGAGTATATTAGAAGAATTGATGAATTAATTTTAAATAAAGAAAATTTGCTAAATGAATAAAAATATTAAAGGCTGTTGTTCAACAGCCTTTTGTTTTCGCATGCGCAGTAGAAATTTTATAAAAACGAAGAGTATAAAAGAAATTATGTAGTAATATCAATTTTTTCTAACTCTTCAATTTTATTTATTATAACCGATTTATCATTTTGGATTAAAATAACAGATATTACAATTATTATCATCCCCATTATTTTTCCTGTTGTTATGTGCTCGCCAAGTATTACAGCGCCAAATATAAGAGCAACTGCAGGATTAATATATGCATATGTAGCAACTTTTGAAGGCTTCCATATTTTCAATAAATATATGTATGATGTAAAACCTATGAAGGAATCAACGATTGCTAAATAGAAAACTGGTATTAATGATTTAAAGGTAATTTGTGATATTACAAAATCATTTGTAATATTTCCAACTATATAAAACAGTATAGATGCAAATAGGAATTCTGCAGCAGTTTGTGCTATAACCGGTCCTTCCACAGGTTTGATTTTAGAATATACTGAACCTATTGACCATGTGATTGCACCTAATAAAGAGTAGATAATTCCGGTTAAATCTGCTTTTACTGAGGAAGAGCCATAAAATAATATTATAATTATACCTATAAATCCAACTCCCAAACTAATAATACCTTTTATGTTTATATAATAAATCTTTAATATAAAGCACTCAATTATTGTTGTAAAAATAGGTACAGTTGCAAGTATCAAGGTAACTATGCCTGAATCAGCATATTTGCTACCAAAGGCAACTAATCCAATTGTCACGAAATTCATTAAAACAGAAATATTTGCAACGATTTTCCACTCTGAAAATTTTTTAGGGAATTGCATTTTAAATATAATAGAAATTGCAAGCATAAGAGAACCTGCTATCATACATCTCATAAAAGCGAGAACGGATATATTCAAGCCACCCAAGCCTATTTTACTAACAAGACTGCTTGTACCCCATAATATACAAATATTAAAATAAGCAATATATGGTTTTATTTTATTAATTAAAATGCTCTTTTCCATTTCTGTTGCTCCAAAATTGACTATGATTGTAAATTGAGTATTTATAAATATTATTTACAATATAACTGTAGCAGATATTAATTTAAAATTCAACTTATTTTATTAGTCATGAAAAGTTAATTTTATAATCATAATATTATGAATTTCAAAAATAAAGTATTATGAACTACAAATAAAAGCATTGGATTTACCCATCTTACCAAAACAATTTCAAAAAGTTTCTAAATTATAATAAGTACATTCTTATGAAGAAAATTATAAATTAACCATTATTTTATAAATTGACTTGTTTTTCCCATTTTATATGCAAGCTTAATTATTTCTTGTTCTTCCTCTGACATTTTGCGACTATACATTTTTTCGAATTGGTTTATTAAACCATCAAAATCAACAACTACTTTTGGCGTTCTTTTTCTTGTTTTTACGAATGTTTCATCATATACACTTGGCTGAATGGACGGATTATATATTTTTTTAAAAATTTCTGCAGTATACATGGCATCTATGAGAGCATCATGAAAATCATCTTTTACTGGTATGTTTAAAGACTCAGCAGCATGTTTTAAGTTTAATAAATTTTTAGTAGTAAATCCTAAGCATAATGAAACAAATGGCTGAATATTGATGAATTTTTTTGGCAGTAACTTTGTATTTAATTTGTGGTATTCAGTATTTTTATAAAGTTCTTTTATGTCAGATGTTCCCCAAATTAAAATTATTGAATCTATGTTTTCTATAAAATTAATAAATTCATCATATATTAAAGTAAAAGGTCTTTCATTTGCAAGTTGTTCCGTAGTAATTCCCGTAAGATCCGTAATATAAGGATTAATTTTTGAATATATTGATGGTTTTATAAATTTATTAAAATTTTCTATTACATTTAAATTTTTATCTAATTTAACAGCACCTATTTGAATTATTTCAAATGGATATTTTTTATTTATATTTTCGTCAATTAAAGATGTAAAATCTTGATTGAATTCTAAATCTAATACTATGTAATTCATAGACACCTTCTTGAATGAAATATTTTATTGTTACTACATCAAGGTTCTCTGGAACCATCTGTAATCTTTGACGCTTTAACGGTGAGATTCTTGTTAATTAATATTATAACGCATTATTGGTATATTATAAATTATATTCTCCATACTTTTGGATTATTCGGGAGGAAGTTTGAAAACTACTAATAGAGGATTTAATGAAGATGATTATAAATTTTTTTCACAAGAAAAAATTGAAATATTAAATAAAGCCCTAAAAGAAGTTCAATATCTTTTAGATCGAGGCTATAAAATAAAGCCAGTTGTTGAATTGGTTGGAGGGCATTATCAACTTTCATCGAGGCAAAGAATGTCTCTACAAAGGTCAACTGCAACAACAAAACAATATAAAATTAGAGATTCTAAAAATTTGCCATTTAATGAAATGAAAAACGGATGTTTACATGTAGATGGATTTAATTTAATAATTACACTTGAAGTTGCTCTTTCAAAAAGTGTATTAATACTTGGCAGTGATGGAGTGTTGAGGGATTTAGCAGGCCTTAGAGGAACATATTTTATTATAGATAAAACTGATATTACTTTAAATTTAATTTGCCAAACACTTAAAAAATGTTATGTTCCTGAAGTTAAATTTTATCTTGACGCACCAGTTTCTAATTCGGGAAAATTAAAATTAAAAATAATAGATCACCTCCAAAAATTAAATATTCCTTTTGAAGTTTTAATAGTAAAAAACCCTGATGTTATCCTTTCTAAGCTGGAAAGAGTTGTAACAGGTGATTCTGTTATTTTAGATGAATGTAAAAGTTGGTTTAATTTATCTAAAAAAATTGTTGATGATTATATTAAAGATGCATGGATAATAAATTTTAATAATACTATTGACATTGACGTTACGTAAAAGTATAGAATATTATTGAAAGGAGCTTTTATGGAATATACAATTAAAAATCTTGCAGCATTAGCAAGGGTATCAACAAGAACTCTAAGGTATTATGATGAAATTGGAATTCTTAAACCCTTAAGAATTAATTCATCAGGGTATCGTATATATGGAGAAAAGTCAGTTGACAAGTTGCAGCAAATAATGTTTTACAGGGAGTTAGGCGTTGGGTTAGAACAAATAAAAGAAATAATCTCTTCTCCAAGCTTTGACGAAACTGTAGCTTTGAAAAAACATTTAAAAGAGCTTCAAGATAAACAAATGCAGATAGAAATTCTAATCAATAATGTAAAAAATACTATTTTATCCAAGGAAGGGAACGTTAAAATGAGCAATAAAGAAAAATTTGAAGGCTTCAAGAAAAATCTAATAGAAGAAAATGAAAATAATTATGGAAAAGAAATAAGGGAAAAATATGGTGAAGAAGCAGTGAGTAAATCAAATAAAATGTTTAAAAATATGACTGAAGAACAATATAAAGATTTGGAGAATTTAAGTAATGAAGTTTTAAGCACTTTAAAAGAAGCAATTAAAACTAATGACCCATCTTCAGAGTTAGCACAAAAAACTGCGGAGCTTCACAAACAATGGATTACATTTTGTTGGGGAGATTACAACAGTGAAGCCCATGCAAATTTAACACAGATGTACGTTGATGATGAAAGGTTCAAAGTATATTACGATAAGGTTGATCCAAGAGGAGCAGAATTTTTAAGGGATTTAGTTTTTATTTATACAGGAATGAATAAAAAATAAATGCATAATATTATATGACATCAAAATGAGGATAATTGACTTGTGCTATTAAAAATAGTAAAATATTACATAAGTCAATTATCCTCGTTTTTTGTTATAATAAATTTATTTGGAGGATCTATATCTATGATAAAAAAATTATGTGTTGTTTTATTTTTAATACTAATATTATTATGTATTGTAATATTTTTAAATAGGAATATAATTTTTCAAGAAGGCAATCCAACACCAATTGTTAAAGGAATTATTAATTTAAATAGCAATTCCTATGTAAAAATAAATGATGATCCTATAATTTATTTAACTAAATCAAGTAATAAAAATGATTTGTTCGAATACATAGAAAAGGAAAACAATGTTATATTTAAAGAACAAATGGGTGCAGGTTATATGTTTGAAAGTGTTGACAAAACTGTAATCCTTACAGCAAGACAATATTCAAAATATTATCAAGTTTGGAAAATGTCAATTAATTCAAAGGAAAATGAAAATAAAAAGCAAATTGAAAATTTAGTTCTTGAGTTTGGTAAAAAACTTAAAAATGTTTCTTTATTAGCTCCAAAGGAAGTTTTATATGAAAGCATGGATGAAAATTATGCGAATTATATAGCTGAAGAACTTCTTCAAAGATGGAAATTGGATCCTCAAGAAGCACTTGGAAAATTAGTTTCAAGCCCTTGGCCTGAACGCATTGATATAAAAAGTATTGAAAAAATAAATGAATCAGAATATGTTGTAAAAGGATTCATCATTGAATTAACCAGCAATGAAATTGAACATGGAGGTATAGCTGCTAAAAGGCTTGCTGAATTCACTGTTATTAATATAGATAATAAATGGGTTATTAAAGATGCAATAGCAGGAGAATATGTTGATATTAATGCACAATAAAATAAATAATTAATTAGGAGAAATTATGGGCAAAAAAGATAAATTTAAATTAACAAAAGAAAATAAAGAAGTAATGATTGAAAAAATTAAAAAATATTATTTTGATGAAAGAGATGAAGTCATAGGTGATTTAGCTGCAGGATTATTATTAGATTTTATCATCAATGATTTAGCTGTTGAGTTTTATAATCAAGGTGTGTATGATTCTTTTCTTTATATGAATGACAGATGTGAAGATTTATTATCCATTCAGAAATAAAAAATAAATAAAAGTATATTATAAAATATTAATGTTTCACGCATAATGAAATATTAATATTTTTTTATTGACTTTTTTAAAATTATAGTGTACTATTTAACTATGATACTAATACAGTGGAAAAGAGGTGATAATTTTGGAGTTTAATAATAATATACCGATTTATATGCAAGTGATCCATAAAATTAAGCAAGATATTGTGACAGAAAAGTTAAAATTAGGAGATAAATTGCCGTCTTCAAGGGATTACTCTTATGAACTTGGAATTAATTTTAACACAGTTGCAAGAGTTTATAAGGAGTTGGAGATGGAAGATATAGTTTTTACAAAAAGAGGCTTAGGGACATTTATAACTGAATCAGCCGAAAAAGTGGAAAGTATAAGATATGAAATGGCAAAAGAATTAATAGAAAACTATATTTCTGGCATGAAACAATTAGGATTTATGCGAAATGATATGATTGAATTTGTAAAAGAAAAAGAAAATAAAATAAATATAAATTTAAATGAAGGGAATTTAAAAAATGAATGAAACTTTGAAAATAAATAATTTAACTAAAAAATATTATAATAAAATAGCTCTTCAAAATGTAAATTTAACATTTGAAAAAGGCAAAATATATGGGCTTTTAGGTCCTAACGGAAGCGGAAAAACTACTTTAATGAAAATAATAGCAGGTCTTCACAAACAAACATCAGGTGAAATATTTATAAATGATAAGCCTTTATCTTATGAAACTAAAGCATTTGTATCATATTTGCCAACGGATAATTTTTTGTATGATTCTTTTAAAGTAAAAGATATTATTAAATTTTATTCAGATATGTATTCAGATTTTAATAAAGATTTTGCATTAGAAGTTTTACAAAATAATGTTGATATAGAATTAAAAGTATCAAAGCTTTCTTCTGGAATGATCGGGAAGTTAAAAGTTGCTTTATCATTATCAAGAAATGCTGATATTTACTTATTGGATGAACCATTAAACGGAGTGGATGTTTTAGCAAGAGATGCCATAATGGATTTAATTGTTAAAGCGTATAATGAAAATAAAGTTATTATAATTTCAAGCCATTTAGTGAGCGAAACTGAAAAAATATTTGATTCTGCAATATTTATAAAAGATGGCAATATAGAATTAAATGGAGATGCTGAAGAACTTAGACAATCATATGGCAAATCCATAGAAAATATTTATAAGGAGATTTATAACCATGCTTAATATAATAAAATATGAATTTTTAAGAAAATATAAATTGCTTTTAATGATAATTATGTCAGCTATAATTATAAACATTATTGCTATATTTAATGCAGAAGCAGAAGGTAGCGCTATGTTCTTAGCATTATTTCCTTTTGCTATGATTTTATTATATATTGTTGATGTTATTAAAATGTATAGTGAAGATTTAAATAAAAAAAGTGGCTATATGTTATTTATGACACCTAACAGCGGTTATAAAATAATTGTGTCAAAAGTTATAACTGCTGTTTTAGAAGGATTTACTATTCTATTATTATATTTTATATTTATAGTTATAAATGGCTATTATATTATAGTTGTAACAAAAGCTGATATAAACTACAATGAGGTTTTAAATGCAATAAATATGTTTTTAAATGGAAGTTTCGGATTCAATTTAGGTCATATATTTGTTTTATTAATTGCATTTATAATTTTTATTATTAGTTTTATTATGACTGCATACATGTCAATTACCATAAGAAAAAGTATTTTTTCAGAAACTAAATTCGGTGGTTTCTTAAGTTTCATAATATTTATTGCGTTAAATTCATTTGGATCATATGCATCTGGCAAAATATTAAATATTTTTTCTCCATATTATAATAATAACTTTACAATTATAGAAAATAGAATTTCTGTTGAAGAATTAGTTTTAGTTTTAATGCCTATAATTGTTTTATCCATTATAGAATCAGTTATGATGATAATTGGTTCAGGATATCTTTTAGAAAAGAAAATAAATTTGTAATATAATAATGTAAAAAATTATTGTTTTTTGTCATATACTCTGATATATTATATAACAATACTAAATGCTAATTAATATTATTAATTAGCATACATATATAATAAATTAAATTCGGTAGAGCAATCTGCCAAATTTTTTTTATTAATTATTATATATTATTTAATCATTATATGTTACTAATATAGGGAAGAGAAGAAGGGTGCATAATGGAAAAATTAAAGAAAATGATTAATGAAAGAGGAGAAGTTAAAGAAGGAAATGTTTTAAAAGTAGATTGCTTTCTTAATCATCAACTTGATGTGGAATTTCTGTATGAAATGGGCGAAGAATTATACAGATTATTTAAAGATGAAGGGATAACAAAAATATTAACAATTGAAGTTAGTGGAATAGCTATAGCAGCCATGGCTGCATTATTTTTTAAAGTTCCAGTAGTTTTTGCAAAAAAATGCGAAAGTTTAAATTTAGATGATGATATTTATTCTGGACAAGTAATTTCATACACTAAAAAGAAAAAATATGATATAAAAATAAGTAAAAAATATCTAAATTCAGAAGATAAGCTATTAATCATAGATGATTTTTTAGCAGAAGGAAATGCAATGAAATGCCTTGTTGATGTAGCAAAACAAAGTGGGGCTGAAGTTAAAGGAATTGGTATTGTAATAGAAAAAGGGTTCCAGCCTGGAGGTAAAACCATAAGAGAAGCTGGATATAATTTAAAAAGCCTTGCCATAATTGATGAAATGAAAGATGGGCAAATTGTATTTAGAGAAGAATAAAATATAAAAAATAAAGCTTATAAAATTAATNNATTAATTTTATAAGCTTTATTTTTTTATTAAACAATTGTAAACATATTGTAAAATTTAGGTAATTTTGTTGAAAAGTCGCTAATTTTTTGTGATTTGAGTTCGATACTAACAAGGAAACTAAAAAATAGGAGAGCAATATGATAAAAAAATATGATTATAAAGAAACAATAAAAATCCTAAAGCAGCTAATAAACAAATTATCAATTATAATTAAAAATCAACACATGGTATTTAAAAATTTTAATGATTTAAATATAGGTGTAAAATTAGGTTATGGTTTTAGTATTGTAATTATTTTATTTTTAATTCCCATAATAATAAGCCTTAAAAATTTCAATGATACTGCTAATATGTTTAGTAGAACAAATGAAATAACAATACCAGAAATTTATTATGCAACATCAGTATCAACTGACATAAAACATATTGAAAAAAATCTTTATGCAGCAATATTGACTGACAATATTACAAAGAAAGATGAGCTAAGTAATAAAAGCAAAGAATTACATGATGAAATCGAAAATAATTTAATTGAATTAAAAAACTTGCTATCCACAGATAAGGATAAAGTTGATTATTTAATAAAGATTTTGGATGAAGAAGAGAAAGTAAGAAATGAAATATTAAGCAGTAAATATAAATCTGATGCACAGAGATTGATTTTTAATTCCTATGATCCAATAGTAAATGATTTAAATTCAACACTAGAAAATATAACTAATGGAATTAATGAAAGAATAAATGAAAGAGCTGAAACTACTAATAGAAATTCAATTGTTTCAATAGTTTTAACGGTTATTATGACAATAATTATTGTAGTCTTTTCTGTGATTATAAGTGTTTTAATTAGTAAAAGTATAGTAAAACCAGTTAATGAAATAGAAAAATTAGCAAATGCATTAGTGGTTGGAGATTTAACTTATAAAATTAACTATAAATCAAAAAATGAGTTTGGAAAGCTTTCGCAAACTATAGAAAATTCAATTATTTCAATAGTATCCTATATTAAAGATATCGACGAAATAATGAATGAAGTTTCAAAAGGAAATTTAAATGTTGAATTAAAACAAAAGTTTCATGGTGATTTTGAAAGAATTGAAAAATCCATAACCGATTCTATTAATATGCTTTCATCAACTCTTCATAAAATAAATAATTCTTCAAAAGAGGTTTCAATAGGAGCAGAGCAGATAGCACAAGGCTCTCAATTTTTATCCGTTGGTTCCACGGAACAAGCAAGTTCAATAGAAGAATTATCAGCAACAATAGAAGAAATATCTCAAATGATTAAAGCAAATGCTAATATGTCATCTGAAGCAAATCTCAGTGCAGCACATGTTGAAAAAGAAATTAGTTTTAGCAATGAACAAATGAATGAGTTAGTTAAAGCAATGATAGAAATAAATAATAAATCTAAAAATATAGGTAAAATAATAAAAACTATTGAAGACATTGCATTTCAAACTAATATACTTGCATTAAACGCCGCTGTTGAAGCAGCTCATGCAGGTGCAGCCGGAAAGGGATTTACTGTAGTAGCAGATGAAGTTAGAAACTTAGCAAACAGAAGTTCAGAAGCTGCAAAAAATACTACTTCATTAGTTGAAGAAACTGTAAAATCCATAAATTCTGGAAATTTTATATTACAAAAAACTGCTAATTCGCTGTCAAATGTAGTATTAAGTTCTAAGAATATTAGCAATATAATTAGTAAAGTTTCAAACTCATCTCAAGACCAAGCTGCTTCTATTGAACAGATATTAAGTGGAATCGAACAAATTTCAGTTGTAGTTCAAAAAAATTCACAGGTTGCTGAAGAGGAAGCTGCAATAAGTGAGGAGCTTTCAAGTCAAGCTCAAGAGTTACATTCTTTAATAAGTAGATTTGTATTTAATGAAAAATCACTTGCATAATTAAATTATTTACCAATATTTTACAGTTGTTATACACAAAATAATAAATACAGTGGTATGGTAAAACAAAAAATGTCGAAATTAAATTGGAGTTTTTATGGAAGAACATATAAATGTTAAAGAAGAATTAAATATGATTATTATAAACAAAGAAATAAGAGCCGTTTTTCAACCCATAATATCACTTAGAGATGGAAGTATATTAGGTCACGAAGCGTTAAGCCGAATAACATGTGGAAGTGCAATAGAAAATCCTGAAATGTTGTTTAATATAGCTTCAAAATATAATAGGTTATGGGATTTAGAATTATTATGTAGAACAACTGCCCTTGAAGCCGCGTATAAATTTACGATACCACCATACAGTAAAAAACTTTTTTTAAATGTTAATCCTAATATTATACATGATGAAAAGTTTATAAAAGGTTTTACAAAAGGTTTTTTAAAACAATATGATATTGCACCACAGGATGTAATTTTTGAAATAACAGAAAGAAATGTAGTAACAGATATTGAAGGTTTCACTAAAGCCATTGGCCATTATAAAGAACAGGATTATAAAATTGCTATTGATGATGCTGGAGCAGGTTATTCAGGCCTTAATTTAATTAGTGATGTAAATCCTCACTATATAAAACTTGATATGAAATTAATACGTAATGTAAACAAGGACGGATTAAAATTTGCACTTTTAAAAGGTATGGTTGAGTTTTCTAGGGTTTCTAATATTTCATTAATTGCCGAAGGAATTGAAACATATGAAGAATTAGATGCGCTTGTTAATTTAGGCGTACAATATGGGCAAGGTTATTATATTCAAAAACCTTCATCAAAAGTTATAGAAATTAGAAAAGAAATATTAAGAGATTTAAATAAATTAAATACTAAAAAAAATAATTTGCAAAATAATTTAATCTCAAATATTTATATTAAACATTTATGTAAATATATTGATGTAGTTAATCCTCATAAAAAAGTTAGCGATGTTTATGAAGTTTTTAAAAATAATCCTGACAATTACGGTTTATGTGTAGTTAAAGATAAAGTGCCTGTTGGTATTGTTACGCAAGAAAGATTAGCATTAAAATTAAGCGGGCATTATGGATTTACATTGAATCAAAACAAACCTATTTCAGATATTATGGATGATAACTTTTTATCCGTTGATAGTAAAACTTCAATAAGCGATGTATCATCTATTGCCATGTCGAGACCTAACAATAAATTATATGATTTTATAGTTGTAACAGAAAATGATGAGTATATTGGTACGGTAACAGTAAAAGATTTATTGCAAAAAACAACAGAAATAGAAGTATCAACAGCTAAACATCAAAATCCGTTATCGGGTTTGCCAGGAAATCTGTTAATAGAGCAAAGTTTGATACAATCTTTAACTACAAATGATGAATGCTGTGTTGCATATATTGATATTGATAATTTTAAAGTTTATAATGATTGCTATGGATTTGAAAAGGGAGATTTAGTAATTAAACTTTTAGCAGATATACTTAAAGATTCCTTTGAAGAGTATTTTGTAGGTCATATTGGAGGTGATGATTTTATTGTAATATTTAATGAATCTGTAAATATGAACTGGTTTAAGCCAGTGATTACTAAATTTGATAGTAAAGTTTTAAATTTTTATAATGAAGTGGATAAAAAAAACGGTTATATTATAGGGAATAATAGGCAAGGTATTATTGAAAAATTTCCATTAATAACTATAACGGTTGTATTTGTTAATAATAAGAAACAAAAATTTAATAATATTTATGAACTTACAGAAAACTTAGCTGAAATGAAAAAGAATGCTAAGAAATTAAAATGCAGCTAAAATTTAATTTAGCTGCATTTAACTTTATGTAATAATGTATATTTTTAAAAATATATTATACATAAAGGGGGCGGTATTTTGTATATAAGGAAAAGAAGCATAATGATAATATTAGGATGCTTTGTTTTGCTGTTTGCAGCTATTTTTGCATTCGATAAAATTTCAAATTTAGCAGTTACTACATCAGCTGAAGTTTCTAACTGGGGATTAAGTTTTAGAGAAAATGGTAAACCTCCAGTTGGTAATGAAACACAGGATTATTTAAAAAAGTATAATTCATATTATATTGATAAAACAGATGAAAAAGTAATTTATTTAACATTTGATGCAGGATTTGAAAATGGAAACACTCCATCTATTTTAGATACTTTAAAAAAACATGATGTCAAAGCTGCTTTTTTCTTAGTAGGAAATTACATTGTAAAAGAACCGGGTCTTGTAAAACGTATGGTTGAAGAAGGTCACATAGTTGGTAATCATACTTATAATCATCCTGATATGTCAAAAATAGCTGATGTTGAATCTTTTAAAAATGAATTATCTTCATTAGAAGAAGCGTACAAACAAGCTACTGGCCAAGATATGCCTAAATATTACAGACCACCACAAGGTAAATTTAATAAGGAAAATCTGAAACAAGCAAATGAACTTGGATATAAAACTATATTTTGGAGTTTAGCATATGTGGATTGGTATGTTGACAAACAACCTACAAAAGAATATGCCTTTTCTAAACTAATTCCAAGAATTCATCCAGGGGCTGTTGTGCTTTTACACAGCACATCTGCTACTAACGCAGAAATTTTGGATGAACTATTATGTAAATGGAAAGAAGAAGGTTATACATTTAAAACTTTAAACGATTTAGTAAATTGTGATGATTGTTCGAATTGTCAGTGTAAAGATTGTAAATGCATGAATTGCGAAAAACACCCTAACAGTAATTAACATTTTTTGTGTAATTACAATGAAAGTATTGACATTTAAAATTGATTGTGTTAATTTTATGTATATAATTTCTATGAAATATGCAAGAGGAATAGTAGTTGTAAATATTAATTTAAGCGAGATAGGAGCGGTGGGAGCCTGTTATTAAATTATAATGAAGACACCTCATTAAATTGCAGAAAATTAAGAGGGACTATTTTAGTCCAAATAGGGTGGCAACGCGGGTTAAACTCGTCCCTAATTTAGGGGACGGGTTTATTTATATTCATATTATTTAACTTATGAAAAATTATTGGAGGATATTATGGAAACAATGGGAGATTTAAGAAGAACTAACATGTGCGGACAATTATCTATGTCGGATATAGGTAAAGAAGTTGTGCTCATGGGTTGGGTGCAAAAAAGAAGAAGCCTTGGTGGGTTAATATTTGCTGATTTAAGAGATGTTACCGGTTTAATTCAAGTTGTATTTGACACTGAAGTAAACAAAGAAGCTTTTGAAAAAGCTGAAAGCTTAAGAAGTGAATTTGTAATTGCTGTAAGAGGAAAAGTTTACGAGAGAAAATCTAAGAATCTTGAAATGGCAACTGGTGAAATTGAAATTTATATAGATGAATTGAAAATATTGGATACAGCTGAAACACCTCCTATTTATATAAAGGATAATGATGATGTATCTGAACAAATGCGTTTAAAATATAGATTCCTTGATTTAAGAAAACCTCAAATGCAAAATAATCTTTTAATAAGAAGTAAAGCTTCAAAAGTTATAAGAGAATTTCTATATGAAAATGATTTTAATGAAATAGAAACTCCTTTTTTAACTAAACCATCTCCAGAAGGAGCAAGGGATTACCTTGTACCAAGCAGAGTAAACCCTGGAAAATTTTATGCTCTTCCTCAATCACCACAGTTATTTAAACAGCTTTTAATGGTTTCAGGAATGAACAGATATTTCCAAATAGTAAGATGTTTTAGAGATGAAGATTTAAGATCTAACAGACAACCAGAATTTACACAAGTAGACTTAGAAATGTCATTTGTAGATGTTGAAGATGTTATAGAATTAAATGAAAGATTACTTCAAAAAATATTTAAAGAAATTATAAATGTTAATATAGAACTTCCAATTAAACGTATGTCATACCAAGTTGCTATGGACAAGTATGGATGTGATAAGCCAGATTTGCGTTTTGGTTATGAATTAAATGATATATCTGAAATATTTGCAAATTCAGAATTTAATGCTTTTAAATCAACTTACGAGTCAAACGGAAAAATCAAATGTATTAAAGTAGATGGAAGTGCGGATGAATTTTCTAAAAAAGGAATTCAAAAGCTTGAAAAATTTGTTAAAACATACGGTGCAAAAGGTTTAGCATGGTTTAAAATGGAAAACGGAATTTTTGAGTCACCTATAGTTAAATTCTTAAGTGAGACAGAAATAAATGAATTAATTTCAAAACTTGAATTAAAGGAAAAAGATATAGTTTTTGTTGTTGCTGATAAAGAATCAGTTGTTAATACAGCTTTAGGAGCATTAAGAATTGAAGTGGCAAGTGAGAAAAATTTAATTGACCCAAATAAATATGAACTTGTTTGGATAACTGATTTCCCATTATTTGAATATAGTGAAGAAGATGATAGATATGTTGCAAAACATCACCCATTTACATCACCTGTTGATGAAGATTTAGATAAAATTGAATCGGACCCAGGTAATTGCAGAGCAAAAGCTTATGATATAGTTATAAATGGTGATGAAATGGGCGGTGGAAGCATCCGTATAAACAACAGCGATTTGCAAAGCAGAATGTTCAAAGCTTTAGGTCTTTCAGTAGAAGAAGCAAATGACAAATTCGGATACTTGCTTGAAGCTTTTAAATACGGAGTACCTCCTCATGGCGGATTAGCATTTGGGTTGGACAGATTGATGATGGT
>DIVM01000311.1 GCA_002435835.1 Firmicutes bacterium UBA6132 | reverse complement strand
AAGTGCCCACGAGTTTCCAAAAAGAAAAAACTTGATTAGGGTTTATAATAACGCCTGATACTTTTGGTGTTGCTAAATTTAAATTTATAGCCTTATTGTCCTGAAGAGCTGAGTCAACATTACCCAATTTTCTCCTTATAAGCGAGTTTTGTTTATATATTGTATATGGCAATAAATTGTTGCTTTTTTCTGTCGCTAAATTTCCGATTAATAAGTTTTTTATATAACGTATAAAGCGGCATTTTATAACTGATATTTTATATGTTAATGGCGATATCTCGCAAAAAAGTATACGTCTATTAAACATGGTTCCCCCCTTATATATAGACTTCACGTACAATTGTGAAGTAATATTTGAAAATGCGAATTAATAAATATAACTTAATCGATGTTTAAAATATATTTCAAAAATAGAATACTGTAATTAATGAAAAAGGCGCAGAAAAATAATTTTTACATTAATAGATACTTATAGTATGCAAAAAATTCTCTAAAAAGAGAATAAATATCTCGCATCTCAAAATATTTTGCATGAGCTGTATAGACATTATCAAATCCTACTTTTCTAAATGCCAATTTTGTCCTTGTTATATGATAAAATTGAGAAATTATTGTGACCGAATTTAAGTCCATATCACCCATTATAGTTTTTGTATTTTGTGCCGTCATAAATGAGTTATATCCATCTTGGTCTAATAAAACAACCTCATCTGGAATTCCTTTATCTACTAAGTATTTCTTCATTACAGTAGCCTCATTAAATTCTTCTATTCCTGTTCCTCCACTTACTATGACATAATTAAAATATTCTTTATCATAAAGTTCTACCGCTCTATCCAGCCTACCTTTCAATCGATTAGAAGGTTTTCCATCTAATTCTACTTTATTACCTAATACTACAGCAACATCAGAAGTACCAATATTATCATTTAGCCCATCAATAGTAATAATCACTATATGTATTAGAAACCATAGACAAATCACCCCAAATAAATAAATCTTTCCCTTTTTCAAATATATCAGCACCCCTTTCATATAAAGTATAATGCAAATTACAATTGGCCATTTGCGTATACATTTGGTAATTTTTATATTGGTACCTAATCGCGACGATTAACATTACTATTCCGATTATTGGGAATAGAACCCAAGATATTCTTTGCATAGCTATATAAAATTCAGTTGGTTCAGGATCTTTAACATGTAAATAATGAGAAAGTGTAAAGAAAAACAATGGGCTCTTAATATCTATAAAAGTTATTAACAGTAAAAATACAGCAAATAACATAATTTCAAAATCACCGCGTATAGTTTCATTTTCAAGCATAGAAAACTCTGCTACTTTTTTTAAAGGCAATTTGTAGTCAGTATCATATGTTATTTCTTCCCCTGTATCTGTAAAAAATCCAATATTTTCTTCTATAACCGATTCTCCATTATTATCATATAACCAAAAACCATTTTTTCTATATTTTCCTTCAAATAATGTGTTTTCTTTCCCATCTTTAATTTCTATTGCACCAATATCCCATTGACCATAATTGAAATACACTTTAAATTGCTTTTTGATATTGTTTGGCAACATAAAATCGACCTCTGCGCTGCTTTTTTCATTTTCTATTCCTTTTCCTCTTACTGTGATGTTTATATTTCCATATTTATTTTTGCCATTAAAATGAATTTCATTGGCTACAACTTCCTTTTTCAGAAAAGTATCATTAAAATAAACGCCTATTGTAAAAAATGCTCTATAATAAAAAATTATTATTATAAGTAAAATCGCTAAAAGTACAACCATAAATGATTTACTTTTTTGTAATTGCTTAAATTTTTCAAAGTTCAACTAATTACCCCCCTGGTTTTATTATATTAAATTATAAAACAAACTAAAAATCGTAAAAGAAATGATTGCTATTTTATTAGACGCAACTGATATCATAAAAGTTCCTAATATTTGGTAATTTTTATTATTTTTTAAATCCAGTTCAGATATTTCTAAACTCCAGAATAGAAATCAATAATTTCAATTAAAGCGTAAGCCACACAAAAACCCCCTACTTTCTGAAAAACAGAAAGTAGGGGGTCTCATAATACAATTATTAATTTTCAAATATTTATTTCGTACCAGTACTGCCGAATCCACCACGTATATCGTTGTCTAAATCATCAACTTCATCAAATTGAATTGTTGGTTGATGTTCTATAATACGAAATTGACAAATCCTATCATTAACTCGTATTTCAGTATCACGAACAGCTAAAGCAGGAAACTTCCACACGTCTTCATTTGAACAGTAACTTTCATCTATAACTCCACAATGGTTAGTCTGTATAACACCGAAATTTTTAAAAGTGCTGCTCCTTGGAACAAGAAGTGCTTCATAACCAACAGGTAACTCCATTGCTACACCTAATGATATTAACTTAAACTCACCTTTTTTAAATTCAACATTTTCTGCTGCTCTTAAATCTATCCAATCACTTTTACCATCAATATATTTAAGTTTTTCAATTTCATCACTTATGTATTTTATTTTAATTTTTTTCATTAGTAAGTTCTACTTTCATTATTATTTATTTTTTATTATTTTAATTTTCATAATGCTCGCTTAGTACTTCGTTAATTTTCTTCTCTAAGTTATTATGTTTAATTAAATTGCCAGTAAATGTTACACTTAATTTATTTATATCAAATAAATCTTCAGCTAATTTTAAAACATCATTAAAATCTACATCATTAATTTTTTTAATTATTTGTTCAGGATAAACTATTTCATCATACATTAATTCTCTTCTTCCTATAGAAGACATGCGGCTTGACGTTGATTCAAGACTAAGAATATAATTTCCTTTTATTTGCTGCTTAGCTCTTTTAAACTCTTCTAAAGTAATATTTCCACTTTTCATACTTATCATTTCTTTAAAAACAGTTCTTAAAGCTTCTTCTATTTGATCATAGGACAATCCTGCATATATGCTAAATATTCCGCTGTTTGCATAATTTGATACAAAAGAATATATTGAATAAACTAAACCCTTTTTTTCTCTTACTTCTTGGAATATTCTTGAGCTCATAGTACCACCAAAAATATTATTTAATACTAATAATGGATAATAATTTTCATCATGTCTACCTATTGTTTTATTTCCAATGCTAATATGAAGTTGTTCTAAATCTTTATTTATCCCAATAACTTTTCTTTCATAATTACCTTCGATTTCTTCATGAATAACATTTTTGTTTTCCCAGTGTCCAAATTTTTCTTCTATAAGCTTTACAAATTCTTTTTCATTAAAATTACCTGCAATAGATATTATAGTATTGTTTGGAGTATAATTTGTTTGCATGTAATTTACTACATCATCACGAGTAAATTTTCTTAAATTATCTTCTGTTCCAAGTATATTATATGCCATAGGACTATTATTAAATATTATTTCAGTCAGCTTATCATGTACTACATCTTCAGGAGAATCTTCATACATTTTTATTTCTTCAATTACTACGGATGCCTCTTTTTTAACTTCTTCTTCATCAAACAATGAATTAAAAAACATATCTGATAATATGTCAACTGCTTCATCTATGCTTTCATCTAAAACCTTAACATAAAAACATGTACATTCTTTGCTTGTAAATGCATTTAGCTGTCCACCTAAATTGTCTATGTCTTCAGCAATTTCATTAGCTTTTCTGTTTTTAGTTCCTTTAAAAAGCATGTGTTCTATAAAATGTGAAAGACCATTAGTTTCATCGTTTTCATTGTTAGAACCTACTTTGACCCATATGCCAATAGAAGCAGATTTAACATATTCTATATTTTCTGCTACAATTCTAACTCCGTTGTTTAAAGTATACTTATTTATCATATAACCTCCGCGTTTTTCTTATGTATTAATATTGATAATTTCTAACATAACACTTGATGCTATTTTATCATTGATGGTAAAATACCTCACTTTTCTAAAATTAGCTCTTCCAGTTAACATCAATATTATAATTATAGCAACTAATATTACAATTAATAATTTTCTTATAAAAATTATATCTTTATTAAAAAATTTCATATTAAATCCCCCTTTAATAATGTTTATTATCAAAGAGTTATTTTATGATAATTGTATAGATAATAATACCAAATTTTTTTATAAATTTCAATAGAATAAAGATTTTTAACATATTAATTGCATAAAAAAATAACAAAATCAACATGCTTCATTGATATTGTTATCTTAAATCAACATTTTATTAAATATTAATATTTAATATTATTTATTATCTGATTCTTTTATTGCATCTTTTCTTGAAAGCTTAATTTTGCCTTGTTGATCAATTTCCATTACTTTTACAAGTATTTCATCTCCAACATTTAAAACATCTTCAACTTTAGCAACTCTTTTATCTGAAATTTGAGAAATGTGTAATAAACCATCTTTATTGTCAGTAAGTTCTACAAATGCTCCAAATGCAGCTATTCTAACAACCTTACCAAGAATTATTTCTCCTACTTCAATTTCTTTTACTATACTTTCAATCATTTTTTTAGCTTTATAAGCACTTTCAACATTTTCTGCAGCTATTAATACTGAACCATCATCTTCAATGTCAATTTTAACACCAGTTTCATCAATAATTTTATTGATTACTTTTCCGCCTGCTCCAATAACTTCTCTTATTTTGTCAGGTTTAATGCTCATTTTAATTATTTTTGGAGCATATTTATTTACTTCTTCTCTTGGCGTATTTATGCATTCCATCATTTTGCCAAGAATGAACAATCTTCCTGTTAAAGCTTTTTCCAATGCATTTCTAAGAATATTTTCATCTATTCCATGAACTTTCATATCCATTTGAATAGCAGTTATTCCTTCTTTAGTTCCTGCAACTTTAAAGTCCATATCTCCTAAGAAATCTTCCATTCCTTGAATATCAGTAAGAACTACAACATTGTCGCCTTCTTTAACTAATCCCATGGCAACTCCTGCAACAGGAGCTTTTATAGGTACACCTGCATCCATTAAAGATAATGTACTGCCGCACACACTTGCTTGTGATGTAGATCCATTAGAACTTAATACTTCAGAAACAAGCCTTATTGTGTAAGGGAATTCATCAACACTAGGTATTACAGGTACTAAAGCTCTTTCAGCTAATGCGCCGTGACCAATTTCTCTTCTTCCAGGACCACGTGACATTCTAGCTTCACCTACTGAATATGAAGGGAAATTATAATGATGCATATATCTTTTTGAAGTTTCTTCAGAAATACCATCTATAGTTTGCTCATCACTTGAAACTCCAAGAGTAGCAACATTTAAAACTTGTGTTTGACCTCTTGTAAATATTGCTGATCCATGAGTCCTCGGAAGAACTCCAACTTCACATGTTATTTTTCTTATTTCATCAATAGTTCTGTTATCAGGTCTAATACCTCTTAATAGTATGTTTTCTCTTACTTTTTCTTTTACTATTTTATAAAGAGCATCTTCGATATCTGATCCATTTTCAGGATATTTTTCTAAGAATATTTCTTTTGCAGTTGCTTTAAAAGCATCTATTTTTTCTTGTCTTTCAAGTTTGTCAACAACAATAATAGCTTCATTTATTATTGGAGATGCATATTCTCTTATTTCTTGTTCTATTGTTTCATCACATACAAATGCAGCAAAAGTAGATTTTTCTTTACCCACTTCAGCTTTTATTTCATCTATGAATTCACAGATTTTTTTAATTTCAGCATGAGCATAAAGAATTGCTTCAAGCATTTTTGCTTCTTTAATTTGGTTAGAACCAGCTTCAACCATCATAACAGCATCTTTAGTTCCTGATACAATTAAATCTAAATCAGTTATTTCTCTTTGTTTGCTGTCTGGATTTAAAATTAATTCACCATTAATAAGTCCAACATTAACAGCACCTGTAGGTCCTTCAAAAGGTATATCCGATATAGTTAACGCTATTGATGATCCTATCATTCCAGCAATTTCAGGCGAACAATCTTGGTCAACTGATAAAACAGTTACTACAACTGCCACATCATTACGAAATCCTTTTGGGAACAATGGTCTTAGTGGTCTGTCTATTAAACGAGATGTAAGAATAGCTTTTTCACTCGGTCTACCTTCCCTTTTAATAAATCCACCTGGAATTTTGCCTACTGAATATAATTTTTCTTCGTAATCAACGCTTAAAGGGAAAAAATCAATTCCTTGTTTAGGTTCTTTAGATGCAGCAACATTTGCCATAATAACTGTATCGCCATATTGTACTAAACATGAACCATTTGTAAGCTCAGCTATTTTACCAGTTGTTACTTTTAATTCTCTTCCGCCAAGCGTATATTTAAAAACTTTCTCCATGTTACCTCCTTATTTTGTATAAAAGGAGCGGGTATCCCCGCTCCAGTTTGTCTTATTATCTTCTTAATCCTAATCTTGCTACTATAGTTCTGTATCTTTCGATATCAATTTTTTTCAAATAGTCAAGAAATCCTCTTCTTTGACCAACCATTTGTAAAAGACCTCTTCTTGAGTGGTGATCTTTTTTATTTTCTTTTAAATGTTCTGTTAAGTTTTTGATTCTGAAAGATAAAATAGCTATTTGAACTTCTGGAGATCCAGTGTCCTTTTCATTGATTTTGTATTCTTGTATAATTTGTGTTTTTTGTTCTTTAGTCATAACCATTGTTATGTACCTCCATAAAATAATTTTTTCACCTTAATCCAAGCAAAGCGTTGAGGTTTCGCAAAACATAGATTGAGGAAATTCAATAAATTCTACCATATTATTATTTAATTGTAAATAGAATTTTTAAATATTCATTGCATTTATATAAAAATAATATCATCATTTATTTCTGATGGCTTAATATTATTTTCAAACTTAAAAAAACTTCCTTCATCGTTTGGAACAATTGTAACATTTGTTATAAAATCGCCAATTTTAACTTTATAAACACCTTCAGCAGGTATTACTATACTGCTTTTATTATTTACAAAAGCAAAATTTTTATTATAATTATAAAAAATATCTTTTGAACTTATTGCATAATTTTTAATTAACAAACTATTGACTTCTTGAATTTTTCCTTCCTTAATTAAATTTCTAATAAGAGTTGAACTTACTACAACTCCGTTAAATTTAACTGGCTGGACTTCTTCTACTTTATAATCATATTTTTGTTCAAATTCTTTTAATGTATTTATATTGCCCATGGCTTTATGGCCAAAAGTAAAATTATATCCAACGACAATATTTTTTGCATTAAATTTTTCCTTTAGAATTACTTTTATAAATTCTTCAGGAGAATATTTAGAAATAGTTTCATCAAGTTCTATTTGCACAACATCATAAACGCCGTAAGAATTCAATATATTTAATCTTGTATCTAAGTTATTAATATATTTCATATTGTATTTAGATTTTTTCAAATCGCTTTTTACAAACTTAAAAGTTATGATAATGCTTCTTAAATTTTCTTCTTGACTTATTTCAACCATTCTTCTTATTAATATATCATGACCAATATGAATTCCGTCAAAATTTCCAAGTGCGACACATGATGCATTATATTTATTAATCATTTTGACCACCACTATTTACATCAGTAATTTACTAATCTTTATTTTATTGTTTTCTTTTTTTTGACCTATTCCAATAAGTTCATTTTTACAATAAATATAAAATTCATCGTTTTTTATTTTTTCAGTATCATAATGAATTTCATTTCCAACCATTAATTTATCAAAGAAAGAATCTTTGACAAACACTTCTTCCATGGGAATAACTTTATTTACTTGCAATAAACATTCATTTAATCTGTTGTTATCATTTAAGAATTTCAATTCATCAAGTGTAACTGAATTTTCAATTTTTAAACCTTTAGCATCTGTCCTTATTAAAATCCCCATATGTCCCAGGGTTTTAAGTTTATCCCCTATATCATTGCATAATGTTCTCATATATGTTCCTTTAGAACATTTAATTTTCATTAAAATACGGTTTTGCTCAAACTTTATAAGTTGTAGCTCTTTTATATTAACAGGTTTACCTGGTTTTTCAACTATTATATTTTCTCTTGCATATTCATATAGTTTTTTTCCATTTAATTTCACTGCAGAATAAGCTGGAGGAACTTGTAGCTGTTCTCCTTCGAATTCTTTTAAAACATTAATAATTTGTTCTTCGGTTAATTTAGGAATTTCTTTTATTTCTTCTATAATTTTGCCATAACTGTCTTGAGTATCAGTTTTTTGACCTAATTTTAATTCGCAAATATATTCTTTATCGCCATTAATTAAAATATCAGAAAATTTAGTTCCTTTGCCCACACATATAACTAATACGCCTGCTACATTTGGGTCTAAAGTTCCTGCATGTCCGACTTTTTTTGTATTTAATATTTTTCTAACTTTACTTACAACATCATGGGATGTCATTCCTGTTGGTTTTAAAATATTTAATATTCCATTCATAATTTAATCCATAAAATATTTTCTAAAATCAGTTAATAGTAAATTCTTGGTATTTTCTATTGTTTCTTTAACTTCAAAACCAGCTGCTTTCTTGTGTCCGCCGCCGCCATATATAAAAGCTATTTCGGCAACGTCTATATTATCATTTTTAGCTCTAAGACTAACTTTAGTTCCATCAAAATTTTCTTTTAAAACGCAAGAAACTTCAACTTCTTTTATTTCTCTGATAAATTCAACAACACCGTCTACATCACCCATCTCGACTTGGTTGTCTTTAAGAATTTTTTCTGTTATAGAAGTTATACCTAATTTGTTTTCATAATATAGTTCTATATTTTTAATGCAATCTATAAATGCTTTAACTACATTAGAAGGTTTTGAATTAAACAAAATATTATCGATTTCAGAAATATTTATTCCTAATTCCATTAAATGAGCTACTTTAATATGAGTAGCGCTTGAAGTGCTTGAATAACTAAATTTACCAGTATCAGTTACTATGGCAATATAAAGAAATTCTGCTATTGTTTTTGTAATATTCTTATTTGCTGTTTTTATAACGTCATATAACAGTTCGCCCGTAGAGCTCATTTCAGTTTCTATTATATTTATATCAGCAAAATTAGTATTTGTTTTGTGATGATCAATGCAAATTGTTTTATTTGCATTGTTTAATATATTAGCAAATTTTCCAAGTCGTTCTTTGTCGCTACAGTCAAGTATTATAACAATATCAAATTTCTGACTTTCATATTGCTTTAAAATTATATCTTCATTTACAAATGGTTTATAATTAAAAGGTATTAAACCGTCAATACAAACTGTTATATTTTTATTCATAGGCTTTAAGAGTTCGTATAGGGCCATTACAGACCCTATACAGTCTCCATCAGGAGCTTTATGCCCCGCTATGCATATATCATTTGAATTTTCAATTAAGCTAAATATTTCATCAACATTATTCTGATTCAGATTCATTTTCATCGTCATTCCTTTTTTCTGCTTCATCATTTATTACTTTATTGATTAAACTACTCATATATATACCTTTTTCGATGGAATCATCTTTTTCAAAAATAAGTTCTGGTGTAATACGCATTTTTATTTTTTTTCCAACTTCTCTTCTAATAAATCCTTTAGCAGATTTAAGAGCTTCAAGAGTTGGTTCATAATCACCATAAACAGAAATATAAACTTTTGCAAATTTTAAATCTTCAGTAACTTTAACATCAGTTACACTCATGAGTTCTGATATTCGAGGATCTTTTACATCTAATCTTATTATATCCGAAATAACCCTTCTCATTTCTCCTGAAAGCCTATTGTTTCTTCTGATTGACATGTTATACCTTCTTTCATCATTCGTATACAATACATATAAGTTAAATACAATTTAAATTAACTTATGATGCCTACCAGAAAGTCACTCCGTGACTTTTTTGGTAGTAATCATATAAATAGATTTAAATTAATATTTAACTATTATATCTATATTTGAATTTATTATTATCTTTTTATTTCTTCCATAACATATGCTTCAAATACATCGCCTTCTTTGATGTCATTATATTTCTCAATACCAATTCCACCTTCAAAGTTTGTATTTAATTCAGATGCATCATCTTTAAAACGTTTAAGAGATGATAATACTCCATCATGTATAACTATATCACTTCTTAATACTCTTATTTTTGATTTTCTTGTTATTTTTCCGCTTGTTACATATACTCCTGCAACAGTTCCTATATTAGGAACTTTAAATGTAGCTCTAACTTCAGCTCTTCCCATTATAACTTCTTTATAAATAGGAGCAAGCATTCCTTTAACAGCTGATTTAATATCTTCAATTGCATTGTATATTATATTGTAAGTTCTAATATCAACATTTTCTCTTTTAGCTAATTCTTGTGCTGCAACAGAAGGTCTTACATTAAATCCTATTATAATTGCATTTGAAGCAGATGCTAACATAACGTCAGTTTCATTTATTCCACCAACACCACCATGTATTGGATTAACTTTAACTTCATCCATACTTTGTTTTAAAAGTGATTGTTTTACAGCTTCTATAGAACCACTTACGTCTGCTTTAATGATTATATTTAAGTCTTTAACTTCTCCTGTTTGGATTCTTGAAAATAAATCTTCAAGAGATACTTTGCTTGATGCATTCATATTTTCATTATGTCTTTTATCTTTACGTTTCTCAGCTATGGATTTTGCATCTTTTTCATTATCCATAACAGTTAATGTATCTCCTGCTAGTGGAGTTTCATTTAATCCAAGAATTTCAACTGGAACTGATGGACCAGCTTCTGATATTTTTTTACCTTTGCTAGTAAACATTGCTCTTATTTTACCATATGCTCCACCAACTAAAACGAAATCGCCTTTGTGTAATGTTCCTTTTTCTATTAAAACAGTTGCAACAGGGCCTCTGCCTTTATCAAGCTTTGCTTCTATTATAGCACCTTTTGCTTTTCTGTTTGGATTAGCTTTAAATTCTTGTACTTCAGCAACAAGTAAAATCATTTCTAACAAATCAGAAATTCCAATATGTTTTTTAGCTGAAACTGGAACAAATATTGTATCTCCACCCCATGCTTCATCTATAACACCTTGATCTGCAAGCTCTTGTTTAACTCTGTCTAAATTAGCGCCTTCTTTATCAATTTTATTAACGGCTACTATTATAGGAACAGCTGCTGCTTTAGCATGGTTAATAGCTTCAATCGTTTGTGGCATTACACCATCATCCGCTGCTACAACAAGTATTGCTATATCAGTTACTTTTGCTCCTCTTGCACGCATAGAAGTAAAAGCTTCATGGCCCGGTGTATCAAGAAGTGTTATTTTCTTTCCGTTTATTTCAACTTGAGAAGCTCCTATATGTTGAGTTATACCACCAGCTTCACCTTCAGTAACAGAAGTATTTCTAATAGCATCAAGTAAAGAAGTTTTACCGTGGTCAACGTGACCCATAACAGTAACTATTGGAGGTCTTGGTTTTAAATCTTTTTCATCATCAACATCATCATTTGCCATAGAATCTTCTAATATTTGAAGTTGATCTATATATTCTTTTTTAGTAATTTTTGCACTAAATTCTTCTGCAATAAGGGATGCTGTATCAAAATCAATTTCTTGATTTTGAGTAACCATAATTCCTAATAAAATAAGTTTTGAAATTACGTTATTAACATTCGTACCCATTTTATCAGCTAAATCTCTTACAACTATAGAATCATCTATTTCTATATTTTTAATTTTTTTCTCAGGTGCTTTTCTTTCAACAACCTCGACAGTTTTATTATAGTTGTTTCTATTGTTGTTATTTCTATTTCCCTTATAATTATTATTAGGTTTATTGTTGTTATTATTGTTGTTATTATTGTTGTTATTATTGTTGTTATTATTTGGTTTATTATTATTATTATTTGGTTTGTTATTTTTATTATTAATAGTATTATTTTCCTCGTTTTTATTTTTGTCAGCTACTTGTGCTGGTTTGTTTTGTGGTTTTATTGGTGCTTTCTTAACTGGCGAAACTAAATTTTTATCAACTTTTTTAAGCTTAGCACTATTTAAGTCAATATTTTCATCAACTAATGGATCGTCATCAATAATTGTGTTTTTTGGTTTTGGTTTTTTACTGTTGTTAATTAAATTTAAAGCTTTTTTCAATCTAATAACTTCTAAATCAGTTAAAGAACTCATGTGATTTTTAATTTCTACACCTAATTCTTTTTCTGCTAAAATCACAAGATCTTTGCTGTTCATTTTTAATTCTTTTGCTAGCTCATATATTCTCATTAAGCCACCTCCGATTATATGTTTTTAAGTATGTATGAAACCATGTTTTCATCTGAAATGGAAATAACGCTCACGGCTTTTTTTCCTAAACATTGTCCTATTAATTCCTTTTCACCATACTCAATATATTTACAGTTGTACTTATCACATTCATATAGAATGTTTTTTTTAGTTTTTTCTGAAGCATCCTGTGCCATTAAAACTAATTTACTTTTGCCTTTAGCAATTTCATTGCAAGTAGCATCAAATCCTATTGATATTTTGCCACCACGTCTTGCTAAACCAAACATTGAATAAATTTTATTCATTTTTTGAAATCTCCGATTTTATCTGTTCATAAACTTCAACTGGAATTTCCATTTCTACAGATTTAGCCAGTCTCTTAGATTTAATTGCTTTTTCAAAGCATTCAGTTTTCTTACAGATGTATGTCCCTCTGCCGTTTAATTTACCTACTAAATCTAATTTTATTTCATTTTCTTTATTTTTAACTATTCTAACTAATTCTTTTTTTGGAAAACTTTCCATGCAACCAATACATTTCCTCATAGGTATTTTTCGCGTTTTCATTATTCCACCTCAGAATTTTTAGCATTTCTTTCTTCATATTGTGTTTCGCTTATAATATCTATTTTCCACCCAGTTAATTTTGCTGCTAATCTTGCATTTTGACCTTCTTTACCAATAGCAAGAGATAACTGATTATCTGGAACAACTGCAACAGCACTTTTTTCTTTTTCATGAGCTGTTACTTTAATAATTTTAGCAGGTCCTAAGCTGTTTGCTATGAACTTTTCTGGGTCCTTATCATAAATTATTATGTCAATTTTTTCTTGGCATATTTCATCTATAATATTTTTTACTCTTGCTCCTTTATTTCCAACACATGAACCAACTGGGTCAACATTAGGATCATGTGTAAAAACTGCTATTTTAGTTCTTGAACCAGCTTCACGTGCAATTGAAAATATTTCAATTGTACCATCATGAATTTCAGGAATTTCAAGTTCAAAAAGTCTTTTTACAAGGTTAGGATGACTTCTTGAAAGCATTATGTTAGCGCCTTTTCCTGTATTTTTAACTTCAAGTATAACAGACTTTACTCTATCGCCTTGATTATATACTTCATTTGGTATTTGTTCAGTTTGAGTTAAAACTCCTTCAATTTTGCCAAGATCTATATAAACATTACCTTTGCTTATTCTTTGAACTATACCTGTTAATATATCAGATTCTCTTCCATAAAATTCACCGAAAATTGATTCTCTTTCAGCTTCGCGAATTTTTTGAAGTATTACCTGTCTAGCAGTTTGAGCAGCTATTCTTCCAAAATCCTTTTTTGGTTTTATTTCTATTTTAACAATATCGCCTATTTCATAATTTGAATTAATAGTTCTTGCTTCTTCTAAAGAAATTTCTTGATTTTTACTTTCAACTTCTTCAACAACTATTTTATCTGAGAATAATTTATATTCACCATTTAATTCATCTATTTNNAGAACCTGTTTCTAATGCTACTTTAATTGCTTCTAACACAATATCCTGGCTGATTCCTTTTTCTTTCTCAAGTTCAGCTAGAGCATTTAGTATTTCCTTGTTCATTTATAACCTCCACTAATTAAAAGTCCTCAATTGCTCTGTTTATTTTTGATATATCTTTTAAATCTATAGAAATTTTTTCATTTTCAGCATTAATAACAACAGCTGTTTCAGTTTTTTCTAATAAGATACCCGTAACCATTTTTTTACCATCAATTGGTTTATAAAATTTAACTTCCACTAATTTATCCAAATTTTTTGCGAAATCTGCTTCAGTTTTTAAAGGTCTTTCAACACCAGGAGAAGAAACTTCTAAGAAATACTGTTCTTTGATAAAATCTATATCATCAAGTTTTTTGTTTAACGCACGGCTTATATCAGCACAATCATCAACTGTGATACCTTCTTCTTTATTTATAAATACCCTTAAATATTTAAATGGTCCCTCTTTAACATATTCAACATCCACTAATTCATAATCTGTTGATTTTATAATATCATTTACTATATCAGTTACTGTTTCTTCAATAGATTTTTTATTCATATGTTTCTCCTTTAACTCATCTTCTCGCTTATGCACTATCTTTACAATTAGAAAGAGTGGGAAATTACCCCACTCTTTCTGTCAAAAAACCCTTTTTATATATTATAACACAAATAATTTAAAAATCAAACATAAATATACATAAAATTAACAATTTCCATATAATATAATTTATTATATGGAATCAGACTAAATTTATTCAATTTTTATACTTAAATATTAAAAATTGAAATTTGATTAGTTCTGTCCATGTTTTTTAAACAACCGTGGTTTTGCAACACTTCGATAACAGTTTTACTTACTTTAGCTCTTTTACTTAAATCTTCTATAGAAATAAATTCATTCGCTTCCCTTTCTGCTTTTATGCTTGCTGCAGCATTTGCTCCAAGACCTTGAAGTCCTATTAATGGTGGAAGTATTCCATCTTTTGTTAGCAAAAAGTTTTTATCATCGGATTTATATAAATCAACTTTACAAAATTTAAACTTTCTCTTATACATTTCAAGTGCAACCTCTAAAACTGTTTGAGCATTTTTTTCTTTTGCAGTTTTATCATTTCCTTTTTCTTCTATTTCTTTATATGCTTTTAATACACTATTTTCACCTTTGCAAATTAACTCTGCATCAAAGTCATCAACTTTAGTAGTAAAATAAGTTGCATAAAATGCTTCAGGATAATGAACTTTAAAATATGCTATTTTTACAGACATAGTTACATATGCAACTGCATGTGCTTTAGGAAACATATATTTAATATTATTGCATGAATCGATGTACCACTGTGGAACATCACTTTCTTTCATGCAATCTTCATCTTCTTGTCTTAAGCCTTTACCTTTTCTTACTCTTTCCATTATATCAAAAGATTTTTTCTTATCAACGCCCTTAAAAATTAAATAAGTCATTATATCGTCACGAGTAGAAATAACTCCGCTGATATCTGTATAACCCTGTTTTATAATTTCTTGTGCATTGTTGATCCAAACATCTGTTCCGTGGGAAAGACCGCTTATGCGCACTAAGTCTGCAAAACATTTAGGCCCAGTATCCTTAATCATTTGTCGTACAAATGGTGTACCAAATTCAGGTATAGCTAAAGTTCCTGTTTCACAGTTTATTTCATCAAGATTTATTCCCAAAATATCTGTGGAGTTAAAAATTTTCATTGTATCCATATCATCCAAGGGTATGTTTTCTTTATTAACGCCTGTTAAATTTTCAAGCTGTTTAATAATACTTGGTGTATCATGACCTAAAAGGTCCAGTTTTAATATACGTCCTGAAATAGAATGATAATCAAAGTGAGTAGTTATTGTTCCTGATTTATCATTATTAGCAGGATACTGAACAGGTGTAAAATCATGTATATCCTTATTTTTAGGAACAATCATTATTCCACCAGGATGTTGTCCTGATGTTCTTTTAACTCCAAGGCAACCCTGAATAAGCCTATCAATTTCAGCTTTTCTTTTTGATTCGCCTTTATCCTCAAAATAATTTTTAACAAATCCATATGCTGTTTTATCAGCAATAGTACCTATTGTACCTGCTCTAAAAACTTTCCCTTCACCAAAAAGTTCTTCTGCGTATTTCATACATACTGATTGTTCTTCACCAGCAAAGTTTAAGTCTATATCAGGTTCCTTATCACCATTGAATCCAAGAAAAACTTCAAAGGGAATATCATGTCCATCTTTTCTTAAATTTGAACTGCACATAGGACAAATTTTATCTGGAAGGTCATATCCTGAACCATAGGTACCATCATTTATAAATTCAGAATATTTGCACTTAGGACATACATAGTGAGGTACAAGAGGGTTAACTTCTGTTATACCGGTCATAGTAGCAGCAAATGAAGAGCCTACTGATCCTCTAGAGCCTACTAAATATCCGTCTTCATTAGATTTTTTAACAAGCTTTTGAGCAATTATATACATTACAGCATAACCGTTTTTAATAATTGAATTTAATTCTCTTTCAAGTCTTTCTTCAACTATTTCAGGTAGAATATCTCCATAAATGGATTTTGCAGTAGATAAAGCTATATTTCTAAATTCTTCGTCAGCTCCTTCAATAATAGGAGGAAATGTACCATTTGGTATAGGAAGAATAAATTCAACACTATCCGCAATTAAATTTGTATTTGCAACTACAACTTCAAAAGCTTTTTCTTGTCCAAGATAAGAAAAGTTATCAAGCATTTCATCAGTAGTCATCAAATAAAGTGGTGCTTGTTGTTCAGAATCTTCAAAACCTTGCCCTGACATAAGTATTCTTCTAAATATTTCATCTTCCTTTTGTAAGTAATGAACGTCCCCGGTTGCCACTACAGGCTTATTTAATTTTTCCCCTATATTAACTATTTTTCTGCTAATGTTTTTTAATTCTTCTATATCTTCAACTCTATCATTATTAACTAAAAACATATTGTTTTGAAGAGGTTGAATTTCTAAAAAATCATAGCATTTTGCTATTTCTTCTAATTTTTCATCATTTGCACCGCTAATTATTGCTCTGTAAAATTCCCCTGCCTCACAAGCAGTACCAATTATGAGTCCTTCTCTTTTTTCCATTAACCTTGATTTCAAAATTCTCGGTTTTCTGTAAAANNAATATGGGATTCAGAAACTATTTCATACAAATTCTTTAATCCAGTATTATTTTTTACTAATATATTTACGTGATAATACATTTGTTTAACTATATCAACATCATTTTTTAATAATTCATTTAAATTTCCTAATTCATTTATTTCTCTATCCAATAAAATATTTAATAAATAAATGAATAACTGTGCAGTTGCGTTTGCATCATCAACTGCTCTGTGATGATTTTCAAGTTTTATTCCAAGTTTTCTAGTCAATGTATTTAATTTGTAATTTTTTACATTTTTCATTAAAGCTTTTGAAAGATCAAGAGTATCAATTACTGCTGGATTATAATCTTTTTTAAAATGAACTTTTAATTTTTCTTTTATAAATCCTACATCAAAATTAGCATTGTGAGCTACTAAAACTCCATTTTCACCAACAAAGCTTAAAAAGCTTGTAAGTGCTTCTTTTATTTCAGGTTGACCTAAAAGCATTTCATCGGTAATTGAAGTAAGTTCAATTATTTTATCTGGTATAGATCTGTTTATGCTAACAAAAGTAGAAAAGCTATCTATTACTTTTCTTCCTTTAATTTTAACAGCTCCTATTTCAATTATATCATGCTTTTTAATACTAAATCCTGTTGTTTCTATATCAAAAACAATAAATTCATCGTCTACTTTTATATTTTCACAGTTATTTACTATTGATATTTCATCATTTACTAAATAGCCTTCCATTCCATAAATAATTTTAAAATTTTCATCTGCACATTCCATTGCTTCAGGGAAGCCTTGTACAACACCATGATCGGTAATTGCCATAGCTTTATGTCCCCATTGCTTAGCTTTTTTTGCATAATCTTTAAAACTATTTATACCATCCATGGAGCTCATGCCCGTATGCAAATGAAGTTCTACTCTTTTCATTTCTGCGTTATCCATGATGCTTAATGGTTCTTCCACTATCTGCATACCTTGAATTTTAACAACCAATTGTTTTTCATATTCATCATATTCTGCATTACCTATAATTTGAATATGTCTTCCTTTTTCAAAATCAGCATCATTAAAATTATTTGGACAGAAATATTTCGCACTTATGGAATCAGTTAAGTCAGATGCAGAAATAGACATTAAAACAGTGCCAGTACGTAGTTCTTTTTTATCTATGTTAATTATTTTACCTTTAACATTAACCAATCCTAATTCAGTTGTAACATCTGACATTTTAGTTATAGGAATAGAATTAAAATCAAAAATTTCTTTTCTTTTAAACCTTTGTTTTTTAAATCCATCATCTACAACATAATTCTGGTTTTTTACCCGCTCTTCATTTCGTTTTAACTCTTCATCAAATAATCTTTGTATTATAATGTCTTCTTCATCTTCTTGTTCTTCATAAATAGTTTTTATATCATATGAAAATTTATAGGACTTTAATATTTTTTTAAATTTTACTTCTACTTTTATTTTATTAAACTCATTAAAAACATGCTTGTTCTTTATTTTAATTAAAAAAACATCATCATTAAAATTAATGATTATGTTATCAATAGCTTTATAAAGAGCAGTGGAACTTTTTTTAATAAAATAATAAAAATTATTTATTACTTTATTTATTATTTGTTCTTTATTATTTATATAATTGTCTTTAAAATCATAATTAAATATTATTTCAATATTTATAGCATTGTTATAAAACTTTTTTACTTTTTTAACTGCATACTCTATATCAGAAAAATCAACTATGATGTCTGAATTTGCATACACTTTAATAGTGTTATGATTTTTTACTACTTCTATTTTATCAAGCTTAGTATTTTGTAAGCTTTTAACTTCTTCTACTTTTAATATGTTATCAAATAACATGCACTTTCTCCTCAAAATTTCTAACAAATGATTATAGCATTTAAATAAAAGAAATTCAATATGAATTGAAATCCATATTGAATTATACATTTATATATTTAATTTAATCATTATTTGACCACTTTAAAAGTCTTCTTTCACCACTTAATTCTTTTATTTCTGTAATATCTTGGCTAACTTCTAAAACACCTTTATAATTTCCATCATTATCTCTTAAAGCAAAATATTGAATCAATATCAATTTACCTTTTACATTTATCCAAAACTTTGCAGTATTTTCTTCTTTATTTTTAAAACTTTTTATTATTTCTTCTACAACATGAACACTTTGAGGAGGATGACAATTTTTAACGTCCCTACCTATCACTGCAGGTGAACGAGGAAATATTCTATCCTTTGGTCTTGTAAAATATCTTACTTTATTGTTTTCATCAACGAATGTCATATCAACAGGTAATGCATTAAATATCATTTGTATTTCATCGAAATTTAATTCCCCTGTTTCAGTTTTAAACTTACTGTTTTCAAATATATCAACTTTTTCTTCTAATATATTTTTATGCTTGATTATAAATGGAAATTCATACTCTAAGCTTTGTTTATGCATTTCATACCAATCATCTTCTGATAAAACTTCAATAGCAGATGGAAATAAAATAAGTTCTTCTTTTTTCTTAATTCCCAAAATACCAAAAAATAAATTAGCAATTGATATATTTACCCTTTGTTCATCACTGTTTACATCTTTTAATATTTCAATAGTGTTTTTTATTTCTTTTCTAACTAAATCATGCAAAGCCCACATAATAGATAGACCTTGAAATTTAGTCATAGCTTTTTCCATATAAGGAAATAATATATTTTCCTTTTTTAAGTAATGATCGTTAAATTCAAGGAGCTCTTTTATTTTAGGAAGAAGCTTCTCTTTTTTCAATTCAAGATTAATTTCTTTCATTATGATTTTTATTTCATCAGTTTTTTTAACTAAAGCCTCGTTCTCATTTAATAAATCTAAGAGGAAATCATCATTTTTGGGTTTTTCCCAACCATAATTTAATAAGCTTTTATAAAAAGCATTTATAACTTTATCTAAAAAAACTAAAATTTCTTCAGGGGTGCATCCTTCATCTATAAGACTAAAGAAAATTTCAAATACTTCTTGAGGTTTTACATTTTCGATATCTTCCTTATATTTATTATATAATTCTTTTCCGTCTAATTTTAATTGAAGACCTTTAACATATTCAATTAAATTTATGACTTTTTGATTATATTCTTTATTTTGCATAAATCCTCCTTAGTTAATTAATACTATCTAATTATAACCATATTTGTATTTTTAGTCCATCTGTATTTAATTTGTTATTATAAAAACAAATCATACATAAATGAAATTTTACATATATATAATAACATTAATATCATTTTGGCATATTGATAATGTATATAAATGATGTTATGATATATTAACATTTTATTTTGCATACTACATAAATAAAGGCGGTGCTTAAGATAGTCGATTTATATGAATTAAATATTATATCTATAACTTTTAGAGTTATTTTATCGGTAATTATCGGAGGAATATTAGGATTCGAAAGAAGCAGAAAAAGCCGACCAGCCGGTTTTAGAACATACATGCTTGTATGTGTAAGTTCAGCATTAGTAATGATGACAAGCCAATATATATTTAATGAGTTTGAAGGTACTGATCCCGCAAGATTAGGTGCTCAAGTAATAAGTGGCATAGGATTTTTAGGAGTAGGAACCATAATTGTTACAAGTAGAAATCAAGTAAGAGGTCTTACAACTGCAGCTGGTCTTTGGACAGCAGCATGTTTAGGTCTTGCCATAGGAATAGGATTTTATGAAGGAGCTATAGTTGTTGGATTAATTACATTACTCATAATGACGGTCTTTAAAAAATTTGATGATTATTTAAATTCAAACAATGCATATATCAATATTTATGCATCATTTATTTCTATTGACGTTTTTGATGAGTTCATAGAATACTGTAAAATAAACGACATTAAAATAAAAAATATAGAAACTACAAAAAGTGGAAATTATGATGATAAAGGAATTATTGCCATAATGTTTCTACAATTTAAAAAACGTATTTCTCATGTGCAAATAATTCAAAGTTTAAGCGCTTTTGAAGGGTTAAGACATATAGAAGAACTCTAATATTTAAATAAAATAAAAGTACTTAGATGTTAATTTTAACAATTAATTTCAAAGTACTTTTTAAATTATAACTTAATTTAGCTCAAAGCATAAAATCATAGATCATTAGTGTTAAATGTATCTCCGTCCTTTAACGTTCCTGAATCGTAACCTTTATTAAACCATCTCATTCTTTGTTCAGAAGTACCGTGTGTAAATTTATCAGGTATAACATAACCTATTGATTTTTGTTGAATACGGTCATCCCCAACTGCACTTGCTGCATTTAATGCTTCTTGCTAAATCAGTAAAAAAATTTAATATATTATTTAAAATAAATTTTGTAAATATGAATAGTATAAGGCTTATATTTTATATTATTTTTCACTTTTTCCAGAAAAGTTTAGTTTTGGAGTTTTTACACTTACTTTTGTATTAGGTGCTATTGATTCAGTAATAAATGCATTACCACCAATAACTGAACCTTCACCTATAACTGTTTCACCACCTAAAATAGTTGAACCAGAATAAATAGTTACATTATCTTCAATTGTAGGATGTCTTTTTACATTAGCAAGAAGCTGACCGCTCCTTGTTGACAAAGCTCCAAGAGTAACACCTTGATAAAGTTTCACATTGTTTCCTATGTTTGTTGTTTCACCTATAACTACACCAGTTCCATGATCTATGAAAAAATATTCACCTATAACAGCACCAGAGTTTATATCTATACCAGTTCTGCTGTGGGCATATTCAGTCATTATCCTTGGAATAAAAGGAACTTTTTCTTTATAAAATTCATGAGCAATACGGTATACATAAATAGCCAATAATCCAGGGTATGAAAAAATTATTTCTTCCTTACTTTTTGCTGCAGGATCTCCATCAAAAGCTGCTTGTACATCTTTTATTAGCATTTGTTGTATAGTTGGAAGTTTTTCAAAAAACCTATTACAAATATCATAAGACATTTTTGTGATTTGTTCTTCATTTAAATTATTATCATTTTTATTTAAAAATGCAGTTTTAATTTGAATCATCATTTTATCATAAACATTTGTTAAAGTATCCCCAACAAAATATTCTAAAATGCAGCTATTTGTATATTCCTCACTAAAATATCCTGGAAACATAACTCTTCTAATTCCTTTAATTATTTGAATTATAACTTCTTTGTTTGGAAGATGATTATTTTCCCTACATGCAAATAAATTTTCAGAGTTATAATTTTCAACTATTTTAGTTACTGTATTCTGAATAGTTTCTCTATTATTAAATTCCATTTTAAACTCCCTTTCAATATGTATTAAATAATTCCAAGTTAATTTATATTATTTATAACAATAATAATATAATTATGCCGTTTTGTCAAAACGATAGTTTAAAAAATAAAAGATAAATGGATAAATGTTAAAATATTAAACTATATATTACTTTTTTAAAAAAGAGCATCCAAGTGAATTGACTTGAATGCTCTTTCTTATTATATTGACATATATTTTATATTATTTTGTCAGAATTTGATTATTTCCCAGTAAATCATGCTATGCATATTTTTTATAAAATACGATTATGTATTAAATCAAATTAATCTGCCATTAAATGATGCTTCATAAAGAATTTTTATTTCTTCATCACTTTTACTTTTTAAATATTTATCCTTAACATTTTCAAATCCAGCTTCCTCTAAATATTTTTCTAATTCATCGACCATTTCATCAATACTCATTTTTCAATCTCCTTATTATTTACTACTTTTTAATTTTATTATACGAGATTTAAGTATTTAGGTTCTTTTTTCAAAAAATATTTTGATTTTTTTATTATAGATGCATATTTACACTACACAGAATTATTATTTGTATTAAATTCTGGTACTGGAAGATTTACATTATAAATTACTGATAAAATTCTTATTAAAAATATAATTGCACAACAAATGAACAAAGATATAATATCAGAAAAATAACTATGTGTATAATAATAAACCAAGCCACCTATTATAGATGCCAAAGCATAAATTTCTTTTTTAAGTACAGTAGGAATATTTTTAGCAAAAACATCTCTTAACATTCCACCGCCTACTCCCGTTATTAATCCCATTACAATTACCATAAATGCGTTATTAGCACCATGTAAAACCGCAGTTCTGCAGCCTATTACAGTAAAAACTCCAAGCCCAAGGGCATCTGAAACTACTATTATATTTTCAAGTTTATTTATAATTTCATAAAAGAAAAACACTATAAGCGCAGTTATAATACTAATCATACAAGCTGATGGATCAACAAATGCTGTTGGAGGTGTATTTCCCATAATAATATCTCTAAATATGCCGCCACCTACAGATGTTGTAATAGCTAAAAATATAATACCAAACAAATCAAGCTTTTTTTCAATTCCAGCTAAGGCGCCTGAAATTGCAAAAGCAATTGTTCCAATTATTTCAAAAGAATTAAGTAAAATCATTTTGTAGTACATCCTTTATTTTTAATGTCGGTTCATATTATATAACTTTATTTTTAAAAAGTGTACTATTTTTTTAATATTTTTTAAACTTTTAAATTTGGCTTGAAAAATCAATTATTTTTCATTGTCTCTATTAATAATTATCCCAGGTTTTATTATTGATGTACCATATTTTTGTCGTATATTAAGTATGGCAGTTTCTACTTTGTTTATTTTGTCTTTGTCGCTTTTTTCTTCGCTTATTTTAGGCAGTTCAAAAAGTGAAATTTGTTCAGATTCATATTTATTATTAAATCCACTAAGACTGATACCTATAAGCCTAATTGGTTCCTTATTCCAATTTTTCTTAAGAAGGTTTATACCTGCATTATAAATTTCTTTTACTGAACAAGTTTCAGGTATGGCCATCTGTCTTGTTATACTTTTAAAATTAGAGTATTTAATTGTAATCTGAACTGTTCTACCTTTCTTACCATATGTTCTTGCAGTCATACCTACATCATCAGAAAGTTGTAGGAGTACATCCTTTGCATATTCAAAATCTGTAATATCATGTGGTAATGTAGTAGACCTTCCAATTGATTTCATATCACTATCTTCATGGGGTGTAACAGGTGATGTATCAATTCCATTGGCCAGAAGGGAAATTTCAAAGCCCATTTTCCCTAATTTTTTCATTAAAAAATCTTTGTCATATAAAGCCAAATCTTTTATAGTTAATATTCCCATATCCTGAAGCTTTAGAGCTGTTTGTTTTCCAACACCATACATATAATTTACTGGTAAAGGCCACATTTTTTCTTTTATATCTTTTCTCCAAAGTTCTGTAATACCAAGAGGTTTTTTCATTTCAGATGCCATTTTAGATAAAAATTTATTTTCAGATATTCCAATAGAACACCATAAACCTAATTGCTTTTCTATACGATCCATGATTTTTTTAGCCGATTCTATAGGTTCGCCAAAAATACCACTGCAACCTGTCATATCAAGCCATGCTTCATCAATACTGTTTTTTTGTATAACTGGAGTAAAAGAAGATAAAATGTTCATAACTTCATTTGATTTTTGTTCATAAAATTTATGGTCAGGTGGAATTGTAATCATGTCCGGACATAATTTAAAAGCTTCTTTAAGATTCATAGCTGTCTTAACACCATATCGTCTTGCTTCATAATTTGCTGTTAATATTATACCTGTTCGAGTTACAGGGTCGCCTGCTACAGCAGCAGGTTTGCCTATAATTTCAGGATGACGAATTCGCTCACAACTTATAAAAAAAGAATTCATATCAACCAGAAAAATTACTCTTTGCATTTTATTACCCGCCTGTTTTTATTTTTAGTATATATTTTTTTAATTAAATGTTCAAGTATAATTAAATTACATATATAAGGATCTTTAAATGGTAAAATAATAGGATTCTTCCTAACTCTCAGAATGACAAAAAACTTATGTAATACATCTTATAGCCTTTTGATAATAATTATATTTCTTATTTTAAAAAATTGAATAAGTTTAAAATACATAAGATTTACATTAACGTTAAAAATTACATGTTTATTAATTAGAAAATTGAACAAAATATAAGTACACCAACAAAAT
>DIVM01000089.1:508-27518 GCA_002435835.1 Firmicutes bacterium UBA6132 | reverse complement strand
TATTGACAATTCTTAGCTGGACTTTACATATTTAATTGTTTTATTAAAAGTATTTTAGCTAATTTGATTGACTGTTCTTCCGATGTTCCTTGGATCATTTCACTATTTGTTTCATGATTTGGCACAAATGTTCTTAATACTTGTGTAGGTGAACCTATTAATCCAACTCTTTTTTCATCAGCTATAACATCATTAAATGTTACAAATTCAATTTCTGATTTCTTAGCTGTTTTCATACTTTTAATTGAAGGAAGTCTTGGCATATTAATTTCCTTTACTACCGTAATAAGTGCTGGCATTTTAACTTCAACTTCTTCATAACCGTCGTCAGTAATTTTCATGCAGTGCATTTTTTCTTTGTTTATATTTATAATTTTGCTTACATTAGTTACATAAGCTATTCCTAATGCTTTAGCTAAACTTGGACCAACTTGGGCAGTATCACCATCCGTAGCTTGTTTCCCGCAGATTATTAAATCATAATCCCCTATTTTTTCAACTCCTAAACTAAGAGCATAAGAAGTTGCCAGAGTGTCAGCACCTGCAAATTTTCTGTCAGTCAGCAAAACTCCCTTATCAACTTTTAAAGAAATAGCTTCTCTTAACATTTCCGATGCAGCAGGTATTCCCATGCTTAAGCCATATACTTCTGCTCCGTAATGCTCCTTTATACGAACTGCTTCTTCTATGGCATAAGTATCAAATGGATTTATTATAGATTCAACATTTTCTCTTATAATAGTATTTGTTACTGGGTCCATTTTAACTTCGTTAGTTCCTGGAACTTGTTTTATACATACAATAATTTTCATTGCATTGCCTCCTTACATTCTTCATAAGGAAAAATTGTTCCCCTATTAAATAATTGTTCTGGGTCGAATACTACTTTTAAATCTCTCATTTCATTTAGCTCTTCTTCTGAGAACATTTTTTGAAGGAATGGCACTTTTAATTTTCCTACACCATGCTCTGCTGATACTGCTCCACCCATTGCTGCTATTTTTTCAGCCCATTTAGAGTAAAGCGCTTTTGTTCTATGGTATTCATCCATATTTCTTGGTATTGTATTTACATGTAGGTGGTTATTTCCCACATGACCAAAAATTACAGCATACAATTGATTTTCCGCTAATTCTTCATTGTACATTTTTATAACTTGCTTTAATTTTTCATCAGGAACTGACATATCTGTTCCTAACTTAGTTATGGATGGGTAAGTTTTCTTGATATTATCTATTTGCATATTTACGCATTCAGGACATGCATGTCTAAAAGCATGTAGTTTTTCCAGACTAGTATGATTATTTGCAACCCATGTTGCATCTTCATCTCCGCCCAATCTTTCTATTACAGTACCAAGATTTTGAATACCTTCCCATATTTCTTCATTGGAATCTGCTTCTATTTCTGTATATATTCCTGTGTGATAACTTTCTTTAATTTCTTGTATGGAAGCAAATGCAGGATTTGTTCTTTGTTGTTCTCTAAGCATGCTTAAAGCATTATGACTAAAAAATTCTATGGCAGAAGGATTTAATTTCAAAGGCTCCATATTATCAAATATTTTTTCGCCTCTTAAAGCTCTTACTAAATCAAGTGCACTGTCTTCATCAGGCATAAAAACGGTCAGACCCCATGCAGCTGATTGTTGTTTGCTTAATTCTATTTCAATTTCTGATATTACTCCAAGAGTTCCGTCCGAACCTATGAATAAATCGATCATATCCATATTTGATTCATTATGATATCCCGATGTATTTTTCTTTACTTTAGGCATTATATAACTTGGGAGTTCTCCTGTTATTTTTCTTCCGCTTTCTGTTGTAAGTTCAAATTTGCCGTATTGTGCATAAACTTGACCTCTTTTTATTGATAGCACATCTCCATCAGCTAATACAACTCTCAAACTTTCTATATGATCTCTTGTTGAACCATATCTAAAACTTTTTGCTCCTGATGCGTTACACGCAACCATCCCCCCTATGGATGCTGAAGCCTCTGTTGGATCAGTTGAATAAAACCACTCACCCTTTTTCATATAATTTAATGCATTTAATGATTCTTCACACCAACCATCTGTTAAAAATGATTTATTAAGTAAATATTTACGAACTTCTGTTAGCAATATGCCTGGCTGAACTCTTAAGAAAAATCTGTCATTCTGCTCATCATATCTCGCGCCCACTACTTTGTTCATTCGGCTTAAATTTAATATGTGACCTCCAAAAGGAACAGCTGATGCAGCTAATCCAGTTCTTGCACCCTGAGTTGTTATTTGATTTTTCTTAGTTGCATTTTCTTTAATTGAATTTATTATGTCATCTTCTGATTTCGCAAATGTGATGCTTTCTGCAGTACCAACTTGGCGGGATTCATCTCTCAAATACTCGCCATAAATTTCAACAAATTGATTATCTACCATATATTTCACTCCTTTTATAAAATAAGCAAAGCAAAAGCTGTGCAATTATATTCAAATTTAAATTTTAATTGATAACGTATTCTCTTTTGATCTAAAAATGTTAAAATTATAAGATCCTTCGCTATCACTCAGGGTGACAATTATTAATTAATTTAATTAATTCAGTTAACTAATTAAATTTTAATATATTACCACTATTTTGTCAATTTAATTATTTAATTTTATATTAAATCTTTTATTTAGATTTTAATTTTAAATAAACCGCTCAAAATACACCAAAATTATTTATAGTAAATTTTTATAATAAATTACTCAACTTTCCATATAGAAAAGTTGAGTAACTTATTTTTAATATTTATTTTACCAGATTCATAAAGAACGTAATAATAGCTGCATTTGTAAAGTTGCTGAACAATCCACCTATTAAAGGAACTATAAAAAATGCAACTTTAGAATAAAGATATTTTTCGCTAACAGCATTCATGTTTGCCATTGAAACTGGAACTGCACCAAGACCAAATCCTATATGACCTGCTGACATCATAGCTGCATCATAATCTTTGCCCATTAAGTTAAATGTAATATATCTTGCAAATATGTACATCAATACAACTTGAGCAAATAATAGTATAATTAAAGGTAATGCTAATTCAGCTAATTCCCATAATTTCATTGTGAATACTGCCATTGATACAAATACTCCAAGGCATACATTACCTAACGCATCAATTTCTTCTTCAGGAACTGATATTTTCTTTTTGTCTAAAAGTAATCTTACAATAACTCCGCCCAACATACCCATAACGTGTATTGGTAATGTAACATTTGGTAGTATTGTTTTGAAAACGATAAACAAAATTGATCCAATACCTAATCCAATAAATATTGAATTAAAAGCAAATGTGATCGCTTTAGCACTGAAAACATGCGTTATTGATTTAGTATCTTCAGCTACAGCCACTTCTTCTGCTGATTTGTTTTTTGCTAACTCTTTATTGAATAAATCATATTTATTAATTAATTGATTTGCAACTGGTCCACCCATTATAGAACCACTTACTAAACCAAATGTTGCTGCAGCAACTGCTACTGATAATGCACCTGTATAACCCCAACCTTCTGCAATAGGAGCAAACGATGCTGCATTTCCGTGACCACCTGTCATTGGAATTGATCCTGTCATTAAAGCAATCATAGGTTTAACATTTAATGCACCAGCAAGTCCTACTGCAAGTGCATTTTGTAAAAATGCTAATACTGCTGCTAAAACTAAGAAAATTACTATTTTTTTGCCACCGTTTTTCAAAAGTGATAAGCTTGCTGCTAATCCGCTTGCTGTAAAGAATAAGTTCATGAAAAATTGTTGTAAAGAAGTATCAAATTTAAATTCTAATGTACCTGTTTGTTTTAATATAAGTGCTATTATAGCAAATAACAAGCCACCAACAACAGCTGAAGGTAAACACCATTTCCTGAAAACTGAAACTTTTTTTAATATTTTGCCACCTAATACTAAAAGTATTACTGCAATAAATAACGTTTGAGTTGAATCAAAAGAAAAGTTTAACATTGAAAATCCTCCTTAGATTAATATTTAATTAATAAAAATATACACTCTTTCAAATTACTTACTTCCAATTATGTAATTTTATTCACAAACTATTCATACTATATTTATCACCACCTTTAGTGTTTTTTTATAATTTAAAATCACATTCAATAAAATGCAATTAAAAACAATTCAAAATTATTAATTAACGTAAATATCTTTGTTAATTTAGTAACTATAACGTTTTCATATTAATTAACTTAATTGGTTAACTGAATACATTTAATAACATTATAGCACTCTTTATATTACCAGTCAATGATTTTGTATTCTAATTAAGTGCATAAAAATAGAGTTGCTTATTATACAACTCTATTTTTTACATTTCATTTTATTTTGTTTTGTTTTTATAAAATTCATAAGGTCTTTCCAAATGTTCATACATTCTTTTCATTGCTTCTAATGGTTTTTGATCCCTTATACTTTCATAAACTTTTGTATGATAATATACAGTATCACTTCTTTTTTCTTTAGGCAAATTATATATAATGTCCACCATTTGTTTTTTCATCAAAATATTTAATGTCTCCATAAGCTTATAGCACATGGTATTACCAGAGCACTTCACTACTTGTAAGTGGAAATCATAATCAAGTTGTGCAAATATGTCATATTCATCATTTATATGGGCTTTATTTTTTTCTATAATTTTTTCTAAAGCTTTTAAATCTTCTTCAGATCTGTTTTTAGCAGCTAACTCTGACATGGAAATTTGAAGAGATCTCCTTAGTTCAAATAATTCTAAGTCTGTTGTTTTTTCAAACATGAGTACATAGATTAATGGCATATAGCTATCCGTACTTTCAGGTTTATTAATTCTAATTCCTTTTCTTGGACTAACAGTTACTATACCTAAAAATTCTAACACTCGAAGCGCTTCTCTTAAAGTTGGTCTGCTAACATTTAACATACTTGTTAACTCAGGCTCTGAATATAATTTTTCTCCATATTCAATTTTATTTTGTGTTATGAGATTTATAATACCATCAACTATTTGCATATAAGCTTTTTTGCTTTTTATTGGTTGTATGTTTTCCATATTTACTCTCTTTCTTAAAAGCAATATTACTACATTAGTTCTTTAATACTGTTTATAACAAAATCAATATCCTCTTTTGTAATTTCCCAATGTGTTACAAAACGATATTCGCCGTCTTCTTTGCCGCTTATTTTTATATTTTTTTCAAAGAGTTTTTCTATTAATATTTTTTCTTGTATTATATCATCTCCCATTTCAAAGAAAATCATGTCTATATCAAGTCTATCTTTTTTAACAATAACACCATTTAATTTTGATAACTCTTCAGCGAAATATTTTGCATTTTCATGGTCGTCATTAAGTCTTAAAGTCATTTTTTCTAAAGCTATAATTCCAGCTGCTGCAAGTATTCCAGCTTGTCTCATGCCACCGCCCATAAGCTTTCTGTTTTTTCTTGCTCTATCAATAAATTTTTTGTCCCCAGCTAAAATTGAACCAACAGGAGCAGCTAAGCCCTTTGATAAACAAAACATTACAGAATCAGCACATGCTGCTATTTCTTTAGCATCAACATTTAATGATACTGCAGCATTAAAAATTCTTGCTCCATCTAAGTGAACTGGTATTGAATGTTTTTCTGCAATATTTTTTATTTCTTTTATATTTTCAACTGAAACTACATTTCCACAACCATGTGCATTTTCTACACATATTAATCCAGTTTCTGGTTCATGTATATCATCAGATCTTATAGCTTTTTCAACTTGTTTAGGATCCATTGCACCATTTATCGTTTCAAGTGTTCTTAACTGAACACCTGGAATTACTGCAGCAGCACCAACTTCGTGAACAACTATGTGGTTATTTTTACCTATAATAACTTCCTGTCCTCTTCTTGCATGAGTTAAAAGTGCTAATTGATTTCCAAATGTTCCGCTTGGTACAAATAATGCAGCTTCTTTTCCAACTTTTTTTGCTGCTAATTCTTGTAGCATATTTACTGTAGGATCATCATTATAAACATCATCTCCAACTTCAGCATTTGCCATTGCTTGTCTCATTTCATCCGTTGGTTGTGTAACTGTATCGCTTCTTAAATCAATAAATTTCATATATCCTCCTATTGGTATTAGGTACCAAGTTATTTAGTTAATAATTTGCACGCTTTTAAAACATGACTTGCCAATACTGCTGTTGTTACTGAACCAACACCTGCAGGTACAGGCGATATTAGAGATGCTTTTTTTATACAATCATCAGAATTTACGTCTCCTGACATATTACCTTCTTCATCAACATTTATACCAACATCAATTACAACTGCACCTTCTTTTATATAATCACTTGTTATCATTTTTGATTTACCCACAGCTGCTATTACTATGTCAGCTTGTGATGTTACTTCTGCCAAATTTTCTGTTTTTGAATGGCATATTGTAACAGTTGCATCTTCTTTTAAAAGCATTAAAGATACAGGCCTTCCAACTACCATGGAGCGACCTACTACTGCAGCTTTTTTACCTTTTAACTTAACATCATAAAATTTCAACATTTCCATTGCTGCTTTAGCAGTGCATGGTTCAAATCCATTAACATCGCCTTCCATTATTTTAGCAACATTTACTGGATTAAAGCAATCAATATCCTTAGAAGGATCAATTACATATTTTACAACATCTTCACTTATTTGTTTTGTAAGAGGTCTAAAAAGCAATATACCGTGAACGCTTTCATCATCATTTACACTTTTAAGTTCTTTTATAAATTCATTTTGTGTTATATCTGCTGGAAGAATTAAAACTTCATGTAATATTCCGCAAGAATCCATTCTTTTTAGCGCTGCTCTTTCATATGCTTTATCATCTTCTCTTTCGCCGACCCTGACAATTTTTAGCTTAGGTAAAATATTATTTTCTTTTAACTTTTCAACTTCGTTTTTTACTAAAACAGTCAAAGCATCAGCTACAGGTTTTCCCTTAATGATTTTATCCATTTGCTACCCCGTATGATTATTTTTTATATTTATTACTTATAGTATACCTATTTTATGATATTTTTACAATACTTATAATTCATCATTGTAAGTCGCAAAATGTATATGATCTTCCCACACTCCGCTTATTTCCAAATATCGTTTTGAAAATCCTTCTCTTTCATATTTTAATTTTTCCATTACTTTTAATGAACGATTATTGCGAGGTATTATATTTACTTCAACTCTATGAAGTCCAAAATCATTAAACATAATTTGTACTGCCTTTTGTATTGCTTCAGTCATGTACCCTTTGTTTATTTCATCCTTATCTAATTTATATCCCAAAAAACAAGATTTGAAATTTCCCATAACTATATTGCTAAAGCACACATTGCCAATAATTTTGTTATCTTCTTTTTTTATTATCCAAAACCTAACTAAACTTTTATTTTTAAAATATCCGTATTCATTTCTAAGCACAGCTTTTTGATATGATGCTGTATAAAAATCATCATCATGCTTTGGATCCCATTCTTTTAAAAAATATTTATTTCTTTTATAATAATCTAAAACTGCCCTTCCATATACGGGTTTTAGAATTCTTAAATATAATCTGTCTGTTTCATAACTTGTTTGCATTTCATTTCCCTTTCAATATAAAAATGTATCAATATAACTTTTATTTTAGACATTTATTTAAAAGAAGTCAATTTAAATTATAATGTTAATTCGTCATTACTAATTTTTTATAACTTCACACAAAAGTTGTAAAATTATTTTTACATCATTAAAATTTTTTAAAAATATTATTATAATTATAAAGATTTATAAATAATATAATGCTTAAATTGCAATTAAATTATATAATATCTTAAAATTTTAAACAACTGGCAAGTGTGGCACAATAATTGCTATATTAATTTATGTTAAATTAATTTTTTTAAAATAGAATTTGGAGGATTTATATAAATGGAATCAAGAAATTTTGAATTAGCAAAACAATTACGTCATGAATTACATGAACATCCAGAACTATCAAATGAAGAGGTGTGGTCAAAAGCACATTTAATAGAATTTCTTAAAAAACATACAAAGCTTGAAATAGTTGACAAAGGACTTTGGTTCTATGCTATTTACAAAGCAGGTGAAAATAAAAAAAATATAGCATTTCGTGCTGATTTTGATGCACTTCCATTTAATGAAATTACTGATTTGCCTTATAAATCAAAATTCCCCGGTGTTGCCCATCAGTGTGGCCATGATGGACATGCTGCAGGACTATGTGGATTAGCACTTGAAGTAGACCAAAACGGTGCTGATAAAAATGTTTATTTCTTATTCCAGCATGCTGAAGAAATAGGAGACGGCGCTGTATATTGTCAATCATTTATTAAAGAATATAATATTGAAGAAATTTATGCATTTCACAGCATGAGTGGATTTGAGTATAATTCTGTTAATATAATAGATGGTACAAGCAATTGTTCTTCAAAAGGAATGACAATAAAATTAGAAGGCTCCCCTGCACATGCTAGTCAGCCTGAAACAGGAAAAAATCCTTCATTTGCTATTGCAGAAATAGTAAGAGCTATTCCGGACTTTATATCTCCTGAAAAAAATGAAGGAATTATATTAAGCACTGTAGTAAATATAAATGTCGGTAAAAAAGCATTTGGTATGTCTGCAAGCAAAGGTGAAGTTTCAATGACAATCCGTGCTTTATATGAAAAAGAAATGGATGCGCTTCAAAAAAATCTTGAAGATATAGCTAAATCAGAAGCAGAAAAATATGGCCTAAAAGTAAGTTTTGAATATCAAGATTATTTCCCAGAAACTACAAACCATAAAGAGACAAATGATAATATTCGCAAAGTTTGTGAAGAAAAAGGATTTTTATTAAATGAATTCCCTGAAGCATTTCGTGGTTCAGAAGATTTTGGATATTATACAAAGTTGACAAAAGGTTCAATTTGTTTTATTGGAAACGGAATTGATTATCCACATGTTCACACTAATGAATTTGACTTTAGAGACGAACTGATAGAAACAGCTGTAGAACTTTTCAAAGGTCTTATTGAACTTTAATAATAAGAAGCAGTAAAAAGATTGTATTAGGTGCATATGCATTGTGATGCAGTCTTTTTTCATTGCATTTTACTTTACTATAAATATTAAATATGATAAAATCAATAATCGATAGTAGTCATAAATTAATTTAACATTACTACTATTTTGGAGGTTTACTTTGAAAATAAATAAGAAAAACATATATCTTATTTTTACGGCATTTTATATATATTTTACAATGGCACTTTTTGAAACTTCAAAGGGTAATTTTATACCTTTTTTCCTTGAAGAGTTTAAAGTAAATAATGCAACATTAAGCTTAGTTATATCCATGGGAACAGTGGGATGTGTAATAGGAAGTTTCCTTGGAGGATTACTTTGCGATAAAAAAGGTCACAAATTTGTTTTCATTTTTGGTTCCATAATATCAACCATATCAGTTTTTATTGCTCCTTTTACTAATAATATTTTTCAATTAGGACTATTTTATTTTTTATTTGGAATTGGCCGTTCTTCACTGAGTATAGCAGTAGATTCTATGGTTCCAGTATTATCAATCGGATTTGAAGTAATTTTAATGAATGTAACACATTTTATGTATGGTGTTGGTAGTTTTACTGGACAAAGCGCATATGGAAATCTTTTATCTAATGGAGTTACATGGAGAATTATTTATGCTTTCATGGGAATTTTCTTTGCATTATCCGTTGTATTAACTTTATTTATGAAAACACCAAACATGCATGTAATAGAAAATAGAGCAAAAGCAAAAAAAGACCTTTATAAAAATCCATTAATATATATGTTTGTAGCAGTAGTTACATTTGAATTAGTAAGTGAAGCTGCAATTACAACATGGTTCATAACATATATGAGATTATCTTACGGCTTAAATCCTGCGGATGCTGGAAAATATGCTTCTATATTTTTCTTAAGTTTTGCAATAGGAAGACTTTTAGGTGGGTTCATAATTAATAAATTAGGTGATTTAAGAGGATTAATAATATTTTTATTTTTAGGTTCACTTTTAGTTTTCACAGGATTATTTTTAAGAGAATCAGGACTATTATTAATATCATTATCAGGATTTTTCTTATCAGTAGGTTTCCCAACTCTCATGGTAATAGTTAACAAAACTTTCAATCTAAATGCTTCATTTGCTATAGGTTTAATAACAACCATAAGCAATGTTTTATATGTAATATTTTTCAATTTAATTGGATTATTAAATGATGTAATAGGTTCTTACAATGCTTTTTATTCAGTTCCTATTTTAATGCTATCATGCATGGTAATGCTCATAGTTATTACACAAAAATCAAAAGAATTAAAATAAAGATTCTTCACTCCGTTCAGAATGACAGTTACTTTGTCATTCTGAGTGTAGCGAAGAATCTTTTTTATATATGCAGTCTTTTTTTTATTTCAGAAATCATTGTTTCCCATTCAAATATCAAAAGGGCAGAAAATGAAATTATGCTTGTTACAATACATATTAAGGATGGATATAAAACCTTTGTTAAACCTGTCAAAATGAATATTACAGGGATTATCCCTAAAATCCCATTTAAAATTATATAAAGCACATAATCATTAATATGCATTTTTCTAATTTTAGAAACGACAAACATAAAAATCATTGCAGCAACACACATGAACGGTATTGCATAATTAATTGACCATCCCTTCCAATGAGTCATATAATCCCATATAATTAAAATTACTGATATAACAAAAACCTGATAAACAATATTTTTATTTAAATTATGTCTTTTGTTTAATGCAGTTATTGTAGTGGTCCAAATTGATGCCATAGCTCCTATAATAAACAAAGACCACGCTCCATTTTGAGGCAGCAATATATTCATAGCAATAGATACAGTAACAACAACCACTGAAATAAAAATTAATATTTTAAACAATACGCTGCGTTCTTTGTAAGAAGCTGCTATCTTGGGGAAAACATCATGTTGTTCATCATCAACTCCCGATAATGTTGCCTGGCATAAAGGGCAATAATTTCTTTTTCCTACTATATTAATTTTACACTTTGAGCAGTATTTCATATCATCACCTATTCCTCAAATATTTTATTAGCAACTATATCAACAGGTATTCCTAAACACGTTAAATGTCTGAAAAACCTTCTTAAAATATCAGTGCTTACAAATGCTGATGTAAAACTTATTCTAAAATAATCGCCAAAGGAACATGCACATGCTTGTAGCTTATTTGTGCTTACAAAAACATCAAAAGAAGAAATATATGGTCTTAATTCTGGTGGCATTTCTACTTTTCCTACATTGGATAAAGAAGAAGTCCATCCTTTATCAAATATATCATTTGCTTTTTTAAGTCCCATATTTTTAAATGTCAACGGTATTGCCCTCAACAAGTAATTTTGCTCTAAGGACATGAGAGCATTTATTCTTGAGCTTAAATTTTCCGCAGTTAAATTTTCCTTGAAACTGTTTTGTAATGATTTAATAACATCTTGTAGTTCACAGCTGTTTTCCTTAAAATTATAGCTTACATTTATAACACCAAAAAAGTTTCTTGCTGTTTCAGAATTAAAATAATTTCTTAAATTAACAGGTATATTTAAAACTACAGGATACTTTTTATGTCTTGTAGGCATTTCTTCATAGATTGAAATCATCAATATAGCTGCTAAAAAAATCGTCAAGGATGTATTATATTCCTTAGTTACTTTTAAAATTTCTTTAATAGGCATTACTCCTTCAACAACCTTTAATCTATATTCTGGAATTTTTAACCCTTTTATTAAATAAGCTGATTGTTTTTTTATTTTAGTTTTTTTCACTAATAAATTATTGCTATCCGTTCTGTATCTTTGAAAGCTGTCATCGCTTTTTTGAGAGCTTGAAGCATCATAATCTAATATAGGATTAGTTCCTTTTAAATCGTCAGAATGTTTTATCAATAAATAATTAAATACAAGAGTTCTTAAGAATTGTAAAGCCCCTGTTCCATCAGTCAAGGCATGATATACTTCAAAACTTATTCTGTTTCTGTAATACATAACCCTAAAAAGCAAATCTTTTTTATTTATGTCAAACAAAATACTTAAAGGAGGCAGATATTCTTCCTTAACAACAGGTTCTATATTGCTTTTCTCAAAATAATACCAAAAAAGCCCGCTTTTTATTACTGATTTAAAAAGAGGGAAGTCCTCAATAGTTATATTTAATGCTTTTTGCAATGTATTTTTATCAACTTCTTCATTTAATTCACATGCAAATCTAAAAACTTTTGTATCACTTTTTATGCTGTTTGCAGGAAATATTTTAGCCGCGTTGTCTAACTTACTCCACTCAGACGCTTTTTTCCTTGCCATATTTACACCTCACTATTTAAAAAGCCATTTATTATATTATAACATAATTTTACTTGTGGAAAAACTTGAGGCAAAGTGAAAAATCCATGAAGCGCATCTTTTATTCTGTATGTTTCTACATAATTACCCGCTTCTCTTAATTTATTCCCATATTCCTCTCCTTCATCCCTAAGAAGGTCATATTCAGCAGTTATTATTAACGTTTCAGGCTGATTAGAAAAATCCTTTGACAATAAAGGTGCAAAATAAGGATTTTGCAAATCATCATCGCTGCTTTTATATAAATCAATATAATCGCAAATTCTTTTTGATGTCAATAAATAATCAGTTCCATTTTCCCGAACTGATTCAAAGGGAGAATTAAAACTGTGATCGTTATATGTAGATGGATATAAAAGTATTTGTTTGTCTATATGAAATTCATTTTTGTCCCGTGCCAACAAAGATAAAGCTGCAGCTAAATTTCCTCCAGCTGAGTCCCCTATAGTTACTATACTTTTATCTTTTGTATGAGAACAATCCAATACTCTTCTTAACACTTTTGCAACTTCATAACAATCATGTAATGCATTTGGAAACCTAAATTCAGGTGATAATCTGTAATCAACTGATACAACCATTCGCTTAGTCATTCTCGCCATATTTGTACAAACTTTATTATAGGAATCAATATTGCCTGTAACCCATCCGCCTCCATGAAAAAACAATAAAAATGGGTAATCTGTTTCTTGATATTCTCCGTCAAAATCAGGTATGTATGGATAATTTTTTTCATTATCAGGAGCATATATTCTTACAGGAATTTTATGATCTTTTGAATACACTTCATGATCCCATGATTTATACAATGGTTTTAAATAATGTATATGCGATAAATTTACTAAATTTCTCTTTAGGTTATAATTTTCCTTTACATCAATCTCTTTATATGAAATTGCTTTAAGTGCAGCCCTGACAACTTTATTTATAGCCATGATTACCCTCAACTTTAATTTTTTTATTTTATTATATATATTATACCACATACCAATTATTGTCTATAAAGTTTTGTTACATAAAAAAGATTTAATTGAACAAACTTATATTTTACTTTATTTTAATTTATAATTATAATTGACAAATTGATTTATTATATTAAAATATAAGTAGTAACAAAATTTATCATATCAGGAGGAATTTATGAAAAAATATGAATGCGATCCATGTGGATATGTTTATGATCCAGTAGAAGGAGACCCAGATAATGGTGTAGAACCAGGTACTGCTTTTGCTGATATTCCAGAAGATTGGGTTTGCCCAGTTTGTGGTGCTGGTAAAGAAGAATTTTCAGAAATAGAATAATCTATAGAATAAATAATGCAATGGCTTACCATTGCATTTTTATTTTCAATATCATTGTTAACGCAGTGAAGTATCTTTACTTCAAATCATAAGATTCTTCGCTTGCGCTCAGAATGACAATTATTCTGCTTATTCTATCATTTAATAAAAGTTCCATTATCAAGTTCTTCAAAAGCTTTATTTAATTCTTCTCTTGTGTTCATAACTATAGGACCGCCCCATGAAATAGGTTCTTTTAAAGGTTTTGCATAAATTAAAACAAAAAAAATGTTGCAATGCTTTTTATGACAATGCAACACCTTATATTTTATTTACTTATTGTTCCGCCGCCAATTACATAGTCGCCGTCATAAAAAACAGCTGCTTGGCCCGGTGTAATAGCTCTTTGTTTATCTTTTAATTCAACTAATATTTTGTCTTCACTTAAAGGAAATAATGTTGCTTCAGTTTCCTTTTGAGAGTATCTTGTTTTTACATAAGCTTTCATAGGCGATTGTAAGCTTTCAATTGAAATCATATTTAAATCTTCAACTATTAATCTATCAGAAAGCAAATCTTGGGATGAACCAATTGTAACAGTATTTGTAGTTTTATTTTTATCCACTACAAATCCTGGTTCTTTTAGAGCTAATCCAAGACCTTTTCTTTGTCCTATTGTATAATGGATTATTCCCTTGTGTTTACCTAAAATTTTTCCCTGTGTATCTACAAAATTACCCGACTTTGATTCAATACCCATTTTGTTTTCTAAGAAACCAGCATAATCTCCGTCCTGTACAAAACAAATATCTTGACTGTCAGGTTTACGAGCATTAATTAAACCTCTTTCTTCTGCTATAGCTCTTATATCTGTTTTATTCATTTTTCCTAATGGAAGAAGAGTTCTTGCTAAATCATATTGATTTAAAACATATAAAACATAGCTTTGGTCTTTTGTTAAATCAACGCCTTTTTTCAAAAGATATCTACCACTACCATTATCAAATTCAATTTGAGCATAATGACCAGTTGCGATATAATCTTTTTCCATTAAAACAGCTCTTTGAATAAGCTTAGAAAACTTAATATATCTGTTGCAATCTATACATGGATTTGGAGTTTTTCCTTCTTTGTAAAAGTCAGCAAATTTCTGCATAACTTCATCTTTAAATGCATCCCCAAAATTAAAAACAAAATGTTCAATTCCTATTTTATAACAAACGCTTCTTGCATCTTCCACATCTTCTAAAGAACAGCATGTTCTTGTTCTGCATGATGTTTGAACATCTTCATTGCTGAACAGTTTTAAAGTTGCGCCGCAGATATCATATCCTTGATCTCTCAACAAAACTGCTGCAACAGATGAGTCAACTCCTCCGCTCATGGCAACCATAACTTTTTTATTCATTTATTTGTATCTCCTATTCTATTCTAAAAAACAGGACAATTTGTCCTGTTGTAATAATTCTAATTATGTATTTTTATTATACATTCCATATAGTTTATTGTCAAGGGTTGCCAATGGGTGCCAATGGGGACGTACTTCAACTGTCTCACATAATTTGAATAGAAATCTACATCTCTACTTTTCAACTATCTCCATTATAGCACCTGGAAGGTACTTTATTAAATCCTTAGCTATTAATGAATATTCACCAACATGCTTAACGCCTATATCTCCTGATAATCCATGAACATAAACCGCTGCTCTAAGAGCATCTATAATTTGTATCTTCTGAGCGATAAAGGATGCAATTATTCCTGTTAAAACGTCTCCGCTACCAGCTGTTGACATACCTGGGTTTCCAGTAGTATTAATATATACCATGCCATCTGGACCTGCTATTATTGTTCTTGCACCCTTCAGAACTAAATATATATTGTATTCCTTTGAAAAGTTTGCTGCTTTTTCTATAATATTATTTCTTATAGAATTTATGTCTACTTTTAACAGTCTTGCAAACTCACCATAATGAGGTGTTAATATAATATCTTGCTTATGATTTTTCAATTTGTTTAAATCTAAAACATTTATACCTTCAGCATCAATAACCAAAGGTTTATTAGAATTATCTAAAATGTAATTTAAAATATCCGCATATTTATTTAAATTCGAACATCCTGAACCGGTTGCTATAACATCTGAATAATCAATTATTTCAGTTTGAAGTTTTTCATATGAAAAGTTTTGCGCATCATATACACATGTAATTGCCTCTAATGACATTGTCTCAACCACAGAATATATTTCATCAGGTATAAATCCTTTAACTAATCCAGCACCACTTCTTAGGGCTGAATTAAGATTTAGCACACATGCTCCAGCCATTCCTTTTGAGCCAGAAACTATTCCTACCTTACCATAGGTTCCCTTATGCGAATCCCTGTTTCTTCTTTTAATTACATTTTTTACATCATAATATTCCGTAAATAAAACCTTATTATTTTCTAAACTTTCTACTAAAATTTTTCCATCAGTTTGCCCCAAGATATATTTATTTAATATATTTTCTGAACTCTCATCTTCAAATAATAAACCATAATATCTATAAATCTTGTTGGATAAATTTTCAATGCTGATAAATCTTGCTTCTCTGATTGTTTCTTTTCCATTTATAAATACAAGAATAGCAGGAATAGTAAAAATATTAAATTGTGCAGATATTTCCACTGAATTTTCTACATCAACTTGAATACTTTTAATTTTTGGGTATTTCTTAAGCAATTCATCTATTTTAGGTTTTATTGCAACACAAACATTACAGCTATTGCTTCCAAAATAAATTAACAACATTTCATTATTTTCTATTAACTCACGAATCATTTTCCCTACCTCCTTGACAATGGGGACGTACTTCAACTGTCTCACTTACACCTTGAGATAACCCCTCTTGATATACCCGTAACTTTCAAGCTTCGTTTTTAACCATTTTTGTTTTTATTTCCTTATAACTTCCTTCTTATTCTTCATTATTAAAGGCTCACCGGGTGCTAATATCCTAGATCGTCTTTCTGAGTTATCAACTTTAGAAAGCACATCGTTTGGATCTCCGGCATGTGCAGCTTTACCTGGTGCACTATAAGTTCCATAATGAACTGGAATTAATAGAGCATTCTGTAAATGATTCGCTAAAACTACAGCACCATCTTTTAAATGATAATTATCCAGTGAAACATCAAGCGCTAAAACATCTATATCTTTTATATATAAATGTTCCTCCATTAATCTAGTATCTCCTGGAAAATAGTAACGCCCATCTATTGTTGTGATAATAAATCCGCAACAATCCTCTTTTCTAAATGGTTTACCTTTCGTCTTAGGATCACTTAATTGCCACGGATGATCGGCAGGTGTTATTTCTATTTTAATATCTCCAATTTCTATTGTATCATATGTCCTGCAAGTAATAATATTATTAGGATTCACGCCTAAGTATGACAATTTATTAAATACAGTATGTGGTCCGATAAATGTAGGATTCAACTTTGCAAGAACAACTGCAGTATCTTCTCCTAAATGATCATTATCAGGGTGAGAATATAATACATAATCAACCTTAGTCACTTCTGTAGCCTTAATAGGATAAGGTATTTTTAATTTAAGGCCTGCTTCACTAATTTCATCATCTTCTGCTTTTGTCATTAAAACGGGATCTATCAATATAATTGTTCCTTGTGAATTAATCAAAAATCCAGCACTTGCAAGCCAAGCAATTGTTGTATTATCTTTTTGTTCAAAAAACAATGGATCTATTTTTATAGTATCCTTGGCTGTAACTTGTTTTAATTCTTCCATAATTTAATCTCCTAATATAATTTTTTGAAAGGACAGAGTTGTTGTCATTACTTATTTTTATATACATCATATTAACATTTTATCAGAAAAAAAGTCAAGTTGATTGGTCATATCTTGCTTTAATAATCAATTTGGGGGACGGTTTTTTAAAATTATTTGTTGATTCCTTTGTCTTTCATGACAAGTTTTTTGCTTGAGGTTGTTTAATATGCAATGTTAATAATAAAAAATGGGATATTTAAGTACGTCAACGTCCACTTGTCCTCAAAAAAAATAATGTACCTTAACTTTATGGCACATTATTTTTTACTTTTCACTAGTCTCTACTATTCCTGAATCGCTTAAAAACTAATTATGGATTATTTCGGCTGTAAATAATTCCGAACTGGCATCATAATTAAAAAATATGGTGCCGTTTTTTTTATCCAACATATTTTTAAGCTTATTTAGTCCTCTTCCATGACCATTTTTCTGCTTTGTTGTAAATCCATTATCTGTAAACTTACTCATATCATTATATGATATGTATTTTGACGGATTGGTTATTTTAAATGAATTAAAACCATCCTTTAAATCTAAACATAAAAATATTGTGCGACTATTTTCGATTTTCTCAGTTGCCTCTATGGCATTATCTATAAGTATTCCATACATTTCAACTAACTCATAATCTGTATGATGTGATTTTAAAAAATAATTTGAAATGTGAAATTTGATTTCAATATTTTTTTCCTTAGCGTTCGAATATTTGCTGTAGAAAAGAGCCATCACTATTTTATTATGCAAACTTAATAATTCTCTCCAGATATTTTCTCCCTCCGCCTCAGCAATGTATTTATCAAATGTACTTGATAATTCATTGGAAACTTTATTTTTAATTGTTATCATGGTATTTACTTGATTGTGATAATCATGTTGTTTAACCCTTATCTCTTCCATCAGATTATCAATTATAGGAATATAAGTGTCATAAACAGCTAATTTTTCTATATATGATTTGTTAAGTAAGCTTTCTTTTATAAAGACAGTATTAATGAAAATTGTAAATATTACAGATAATATTATGGCAGCAGCAGATTCAAATAAATTCTTAAAATCCATAAAAAATAAAATTGAAAAAGCATAATACAATATAAATATATTTGTAACTATTAAAGCAAAATAATTATTTTTATTTTCTATATAAACATATAAGCTCGAAATAGGAACAAATTTCATGATTAGAGCAGTTACGATCAATGCTGTTAATTGTGCAATCAGGCCATATTTAAATACATACTGAAAACCATCTATTAAAACACCGGTCAGCATCGTGCTTGTCATTTGAATCATCAGCAAAGCAATTAAAATCGCCAAAAATATTATTGTCTTCGATTTTATGCTTTCATAGGAATTTCTGCAAGTATAAATCAAAAACCATGCATATGCAGCAACTGTACTCATTAAATGTGATAAAATATTATCTTTAATGCATGTGCTGACGATTGCAATAGTTAACGCACCAAGAACAATGTATATTGCAACATATTTTGCTTTAATTTTTTCTGTTTTAACTAAACCGTGAAACACTATTAATGTCATGACAATATCAAATATTGACAAAATAAACATTTCATATAAGTTCATTTATTAATCCTTCCACATATTCTTTGTAAGTTCTGCCGTAATCAAGCAAAATGTCAGATCCCTTAAGATGTATTTTCTGTTTGCTCATATCTATATTTTTAATGTAATTTTTATTTATCACTATGGATTGGTGAACTTGTACAAAATTACTCGGTAAAACTTTTATAAATTTTTTTAATCCTATAAACTTGTATTTTATTCTTTCATGTATTGTTTGAATAACAATTCTACGGCACTCATACTCAATATATATAATTTCATTTAAATCAATTCTATAATTTACATTTTTAAATTCCAAATTTAAAAATTTATTTTCTTCTTTATCTTTAAATGGATCTGCTTCCGAATTTAAATAATTAATTAATATTTTTTCCATTGTTTGTTCCAGTTTATCATTGGACAGTGATTTAATTATAAAATCATAACAATGAACGCCGTGAAATGCTTCTAATTCTCTTGAAATAACTGCAGTTATAAATACTATTTGTACAAATTCATAATTTTTTATATTTCTTATGTTTGCAGCTAATTCTATTCCATCGCCATCCACTAATTCAATGTCTATAAAAAAAGCCTTTATATCATTTTCTTTTGCAATATTTAAAGCTTCAACAACCGAGTCGGTGCTGAAAATATCTATATTTGGATTAGTTTTTTTTGCTATGTTTATTATATATTCTTGTTCTTCCTTATTGTCTTCTACTATTAATATTTTCAAATAAATCCCCCTTTAATTGCCGACGACCACAGGATAGTTCTCTACTTAATTCTTTTTTATTAATATTTATAATATGTAACATTTCTTCTAATTGAAAACCTAATATGTCTTTCCACATTACTGTTATTCTGCATAGTGGCTTAAGCTTTAATAGTGCTTCCTGCAATGCTTGCACTTCGTCTTTTGGTTTTGTAAATGAATGGATGTTGGTATTGGTGCTCAAATTATTAATTTCAGCATCAGATTCCTCCATGAAAATCTTACATACTTCTAAAACAGTAGATTTAAATACATAACTTGTTGCCTGCTTGTTCAAGTCTAATTCTTTAACTACTTTTACAATTGCAATTGTGGCTAATTCACATGCCGCATTTTCTTTTCCTGTCAGTCTAAAAGCAATTGTATATATTTTTTTAAAAAAGTATTCATCCATATCCATCATGTACCTCCCTCTTATATTTTATTTGCTGAAATTGTATTACTTTGCTTATATATCAAAAAATTTTCATAATGAGATTTTTTTAACATTATAATACTACAAGTATAAACCATTTTAATTTAAATTCAATACTTAATGTCTAAATGGTCGTTTTCAGTGTTTATTTGCTTTATATTTGTTATTTTTCTATATAATCTACTCTTTTGTTTAATATTTATTTTATCAGTAAGTTTAAAAATATAAAAACTCCCTAACTTTATACAGTTATTAATTAAACTGTATAAAGTTAGGGAGTTTATTTTATTTAATTTATATTTTCAATTACAATCTCGATTTAAAATCTTCATATCCAAATTGTTTTATTATTTTAATGCCGTCTTGCTCATTGTATGATGCAATGGCTGGTAGATTTATTCCGTTAAATGTGTTGTTTTTAACCATTGTGTAAATTGCCATGTCGCAAAATATCAGTCTGTCTCCAATTTTTAATGGTTCTTTAAATGAATAATCCCCTATTACATCTCCTGCAAGGCATGTTGGTGCGCCTAATCTGTATGTGTATTCAAACTCATTTGGCTTTCCACCATTTATTATATTTGGTCTGTATGGCATTTCTATTACGTCGGGCATGTGGCATGCTGCTGATGTGTCAACTATTGCAATGTCCATTCCGTTTTTCATTAAATCAAGAACTTCTGTTACTAAGTATCCAGTATTTAATGCAATGGCTTCGCCTGGTTCTAAATAAACTTCAACATCATATTTGTTTTTAATGAACATTATACATTCTATGAGAGTTTCTATGTCGTAGTCATCCCTTGTGATGTGATGTCCTCCGCCAAAGTTTATCCATTTCATATTTTTAATATATTTGCCGAATTCATCATCGATTACATCGATTGTTCTTTTTAAAACATCTGAATTTTGCTCACACATTGTATGAAAATGAAGTCCATCCAAACCTTCCAAATCTTCTTCAGTAAAATTAAACTGAGTTGTTCCAAGTCTTGAATTTTCAAAACATGGGTTATAAATATCAGTTTCAATTTCAGAATATTCTGGATTGATTCTCAAACCGCAACTTATTTTTTTATCCACAGATTTTACTTTTTCTTTATATTTTTTCCACTGCGATGGTGAGTTAAACACAATATGGTCTGAAATTTTAATTATTTCATCCATTTCTTCTTCCCTGTAAGCAGGAGAATAAATGTGCGTTTCACCCTCACTCATTTCTTCATGACCAAGCTTTGCTTCAAACAATGAACTGGCAGCTGTGCCACTCAAATATTTTCCAATCAAAGGATACAGTGAATACATGGAAAAAGCTTTTTGTGCTAATAAAATTTTACAGCCCGTTCTGTCCATGACGCTTTTTAAAATCTCGAGGTTTTTTATTAAAAGCCTTTCATCCACTATATAGCATGGTGTGGGTAAAGAGTTAATATTTATATCAATCTTATTCATTAGTCAACAAGCTCCGGATTAAAACTTTCTTGCCATGGTAGACCCCATTTGTTTAAAGCATCCATGAATGGATCTGGATCAAATTCTTCAATATTGTAAACGCCTGGTTTTTGCCATTTTCCTGTCATAACCATCATAGCACCAATCATTGCAGGCACTCCTGTAGTGTAAGATATTGCTTGTGAGCCAACTTCTCTATAGCATTCTTCGTGGTCGCAAACATTGTATAAATAATATGTTTTATCTTTGCCGTCTTTTTTACCTTGGAAAATACATCCTATATTTGTTTTTCCTTTTGTTCTTGGTCCTAATGATGCTGGATCAGGAAGAACTGCTTTTAAGAATTGTAATGGAACAATTTTTTGACCATTGAAATCAATTGGTTCTATTGAAGTCATTCCTACATTTTCTAAAACTTTTAAATGTGTTAAATAACTTTGACCAAATGTCATGAAAAATCTTATTCTTTTGATTCCAGGTATATTAATTCCAAGAGATTCTAATTCTTCATGGTGTAAAAGATACATATCTTTTTCGCCTATCACTGGGAAATTATAAACTCTTTTTATTTCCATAGGTTCTGTTTCAACCCAATCTCCATTTTCCCAGTAGCTGCCTTTAGCAGTAATTTCTCTTATGTTTATTTCAGGATTGAAGTTTGTTGCAAATGGATAACCGTGGTCACCTGCATTTGCATCAAGTATATCAATATAATTAATTTCATCGAAATGGTGTTTTAAAGCATATGCTGAAAATACGCTTGTAACTCCTGGGTCAAAACCGCTTCCTAATAAAGCAGTGATACCAGCTTTTTCAAATTTTTCTCTGTAAGCCCATTGCCAGCTATATTCAAATTTTGCAGTGTCCAATGGCTCATAGTTAGCTGTGTCAATATAATGTGTTTTTGTTGCTAAACATGCATCCATTATAGTTAAATCTTGATATGGCAATGCAAGGTTTAATACAACTTCAGGTTTAAAAGAGTTGATTAATTCAACTAATTCCGGAACATTATCAGCATCAACCTGTGCAGTATGAATTATTGTTTTTGTTTTACCAACTAATTGTTCTTTTATTGCATCGCATTTTGATTTTGTCCTGCTTGCTATCATTATTTCTTCGAATATTTCTGAGTTTTGACAACATTTGTGAATTGCTACGGAAGCAACTCCTCCTGCTCCTATTATTAAGCACTTACCCATTAAAATTTCCTCCTTGAGTTTAAAAATGATTTGAATGACATTTACTTATATATCATCAATAATAATTCTCTTAAAAACTTACATGCTAATGCAGTTGATGCTCCTGTTGCATCAAGTGGTGGTGACAATTCATTTATGTCCATACCAACTATATTTAATTTAGAAACTTTTTCTGCTGCTTTTAAAAGTTCATTGTATGTTACTCCGCCAGCTTCTGGAGTTCCTGTTCCAGGGAATACTGATGTGTCAAGAACATCTAAATCTACTGTAAAATAAACTGGTTTGTCTTTTAATTTTTCTATTGTTTCATCCAGGGTATCAAAATTAAACATACATGTGTTCACATGTTCTTTTCCCCAATAAATTTCTTCTCTGCAACCGCTTCTTATGCCAAATTGATTTATTTTTCCGTCTCCAAGAATATCCCAACATCTTCGTATTACAGATGCATGGGATAAAGTTTCACCTAAAAATTCATCCCTTAAATCTGCATGAGCATCAAAATGTATTATATGAAGGTCTTCATATTTTTTTGCAACACCTCTTACTGCTCCTAAAGAAACTAAATGTTCTCCGCCTAACATTAATGGGATTTTTTCATCCTTCAATATGTTAGAAACTCTATTTTCTATTTCAGTTAAAACTTTTTCTGTATTTCCAAAAGGAAGTTCTAAATCCCCTCCATCAAAAACATTTATATCTTCTAAGTCTTTGTCTTGATATGTACTATATGTTTCGATAGAATAAGATTCATTTCTAATAGCTGCAGAAGCAAATCTTGTACCAGGACGGTATGAAGTCGTTCCATCAAATGGTGCTCCGAAAATAACTATTTTGCTATCTTCATATTCCCCATCACAGCCTATAAATGTGTGAATATTTTTATACTTCATAATTTAAAAGCTCCTTTACATAATTTGGAATAGCAAAAGATCCTTTGTGTAAATCTGTATTATAATATTTTGTTTTAATATTTAAAGAATTCCAAGCTTCTTCTTTTAAATCCTTTATTGGGTCATATTTTTTAGATGCAAATCCAAACATCCAATGTCCTGATGGATATGTTGGAATATGTACTTGATAAACTCTTGCAACTTCAAAAACAGATTTAATTTTTTCATGTGCTCTTTGCATTGCTATAGCGTCATTTGTATAATATGGGCTTTCATGTTGATTTACCAATATGCCATCTTCTTTTAAAGCTTTAAAGCAGTTGCCATAAAATTCTTTTGTAAATAAATCTTCTCCAGGTCCAAATGGGTCCGTTGAATCAACTATAATTAAATCATATTCATCATGTTTTGTTCTAACAAATTTAAGACCATCTTCAAAATATAAATTAACTCTTTCATCAGTTAATTTTGATGCTGTTTGAGGTATATGTTCTTTACATACTTCAACAACTTTTTCGTCTATTTCAACCATATCGATTTGTTCGATTGTGTTATAACAAGTTAATTCACGAACTGTTCCACCGTCTCCAGCTCCGATAACCAATACTTTTTTAATATTAGGGTTAACTGACATAGGAACATGAACTATCATTTCATGATAAATGAACTCATCTTTTTCAGTTATCATTAAAAAACCGTCAAGAACCAAAACTTTTCCAAACTCATATGATTCAAACACATCTATTCTTTGAAAATCACTTTGTAAAGATGCAATTTGTTTATCTACTTTCATAGAAAACTTTACATTGCTTGTATGTTCTTCCGTATACCATAATTCCATAATTATTCCTCCACCACTACATTGATATTTTCAACGTCCATATCCTGAGTTCCCATTAACAAGCTTCCTTTTTCTTTTGCATAATCTACATAGCTTATTATTTCATCAGTAATTTTTTCACCAGGCGCCAATACTGGAATTCCAGGAGGATATGCCATTATAAATTCTCCGGATATTTTTCCACTACTTTCATGTAAAGGAATAGATTTTTTATTTGCATAAAAAGCTTTTTGTGGAGCAACTATTATTTCTGGAGAGATGTAATCATGGTCAAACATTCCAACAGAGTCCTTTGAATAAATTCTTTTAATTTCAGCAAGTGCAGAAATCAATCTTTCTATTTCCATATACCTGTCCCCTGCAGATATGATTGCAAGAATATTTCCTAAGTCTCCAAATTCTATTTGAATACCATATTCATCACGGAGTATATCATAAACTTCAATTCCAGCTAAACCTATATCTCTTGTATTTATTGACAGTTTTGTTTTATCAAAATTAAATACTGCATCACCATCTATTATTTCTTCATCATAAGCATAATATCCACCAAGCTTATTTATTTCGCCACGAGCATACTCTGCAAACTCAACAGTTTTTTTGAACATTTCTCTGCCATATAAACTTAAACTTTTCCTTGCAATATCAAGAGAAGCCATCAACAAATATGATGCGCTTGTAGATTGAGTTAAACTTATTATTTGTCTTACATAGTCTACAAAATTATCATCAACGCTTTCTCCGCATAACAAAATAGAACTCTGTGTTAATGAGCCTCCTGTTTTGTGTATACTAACAGCTGCCATATCAGCACCAGCTGCCATAGCAGAAACAGGCATATTATCACCAAAATAAAAATGAGTTCCATGAGCTTCATCTACTAAAACAAGCATGTTATTTTTATGTGCTACTTCAACTATTTTCTCAAGATCCGAACATATTCCGTAATATGTTGGGTTATTTATAAGTATTGCCTTTGCATCCGGATGTTCTTCAATTGCTTTTTCAATATCTTTAACACTCATACCAAGAGCAATTCCAAGTCTTTTATTTATTCCTGGATTTATGTAAACAGGAACTGCGCCACAAACTACTAAAGAATTTATAGCACTTTTATGAACATTTCTTGGCATTATAATTTTGTCCCCTGCTTTGCAGGCGGACATAACCATTGTCTGTACTGCTTGAGTTGTTCCATTAACTATGAAAAAACAATCCTTAGCACCAAATGCTTCAGCAGCTAAATCCTGTGCATCTTTTATAACTGAAACAGGATGTGATAAGTTATCGAGGTTTTTCATTGAGTTTACATCGATTTTCAATAATCTTTCACCAAAAAAATCTGTGAGCTCTTTGTCCCCTCTTCCGCCCTTATGACCCGGTACATCAAAACGTACAACTCTGTTATTTATATGTTTATCTAAAGCCTCAGCAATGGGCGCATTATTTTGAGTTACTTCAGTATTTCTTCTTTTATCCATACTATTATCAAATCTCCTTATTTATCGTAAATGTTCATGCCGCTGAATATTTCAATCATCTCTCTACGAAGTTTATTAGTTATTTCAAGCCTTTTTTTAGGTGGCAACTCATAAACATCTTTGTTAAACAGATAATTTTGCAGATCAATTTCTTTAATAAGCATTTTTGTATGGAATGTATTTGATTGATAAACATTAACATCTATAGCATCATATTTAGTGAGCGTTTTGTCATCTACATAATCTTGTATGGATGTAATGTTATGATCTATATAAAACTTTTTACCTTCGATGTCCCTTGTAAAACCTCGAACGCGGTAATCAATAGTAATAATATCTGATTCAAAGCTGTCTATTAAAAAATCCAATGCGTTAAGCGGAGAAATTTCACCACATGTTGATACATCTATATCTACACGAAAAGTAGATATAGCATTTCCTGGATGATGTTCTGGGAAAGTATGAACAGTTACATGACTTTTATCTAAATGAGCATGTATTGTTTCATTTTGCAAACATTGAATGGTTTTTCCCTGATTACATGAAGGATCTATATCTTCTGGTAACAAAGCGCCTTCAGCAATTAAAATATTTACTGAAGCTCCTTGCGGATCATAATCTTGTTTTGAAATATTTAAAACATGTGCACCTATCATTTCTGTAACTTTACACAATATATTTGTAAGTCTTTCAGAATTATATTGTTCATCAATATATTCTATATAATCCTTTTGCTCTCTCTCACTTTTTGCATAGCAAACATCATAAATGTTAAAGCTAAGTGACTTTGTTAGATTATTAAAGCCATACAATGCCA
>DIVM01000089.1:0-448 GCA_002435835.1 Firmicutes bacterium UBA6132 | reverse complement strand
TCTGAACGCAGTGAAGAATCTTTCTCTTCCTATATATTAATACCCAATAACTTAAAATTAAGCAATTTATTTTTAAAAATTACTTTAATAAAGTTCTTCCAATGATTTGATTATGCAATATAACACATGGTTTACTGGTGTTTTAATATTTAACTCTTTTCCAAGTTCAACAACCGTTCCTGCAAAATAATCAACTTCAGTTTTTCGTTTAGCTTCTATGTCTTGAAGCATTGATGTTTTACCATTAGGAGAAAAACTGCTCATTAATTCCAAAAATCCATCAACATCTTCTTTTCTTAAATCTATATTTTTAGCTTTAGCTATTTTTAATACTTCTTCCATTGCTTCTTTAAATATTATTCTATTTGTTTCAATACTTGTAGATTTTCCATATGGTGCTTTAGTTACTGCAGTAATTTGATTTACTCCTACATTTAACATGAACTTT
>DIVM01000144.1 GCA_002435835.1 Firmicutes bacterium UBA6132 | reverse complement strand
AACGATGTTTGTCAGTATTAGCAAGCGTCTATATACACGGAGAAGTAATATATATAAACTATTTAAATCTTACATAATTATTATAGCTATATTACTTGCTATTATGTTTGCATTAATTTACAAAACCCAGAATGATTTCATAAGCTCCTGGATGATAGAGAATAATAACAATAGCCTTGAACAGGCTAAAGACTATGTTGACAAGATGATATTCAGCACTCCTGACAATATATCCAAAATGATTCTGCAGGATTTTTTTAGAACTCCCAACTTAAAAAATTACTTTTATAACTTTGAATATAATTACACTATTACAAAATATATACAAGATTATTTAAGTTCCCTGATGGCTTCCAATAACATGATCAAAAATATTGCCCTATACTATGCGGACAGCAATTACCTGATATCTCCCTTGACAAATATTAAATTATCACAATATGAATTTGAAAAGACTTTTACTGACATGATTAGCGATACATCATATGAAAGTACATTTTACAGTATATATGTTGGTGAGGGTAATATGTTTACAAGCCCTGTTGCGGATCCAGTTATAAATGATAATAGCCAATATTTATACTTTATAAGAAAAATACCCAACATTACCTTTTCAACTGATGCTGGTGGTGCAATCATTGTTTGTGTTAATGGAAGTATTTTTTATGATAAAATTAAGGAATATTTTCCAAGTGATACAGAAGTTATTTTGACTGACATGTCCGGAACAATACTTTTTAGCAGCAATAAAAGCTTTGTACTTAACGATATGTCATTTTTAGGTAAAGAGGAAAATTATTTTAATTCCTTAACAAGTCAAGATAATTTTTTTGAAAATATTAATGGCATCAGATATCTTATTTCATTCAATAAATCTACATTTTCAAATTATGTGTATGTTGCACTTACACCAATGAACAACATTATAACGAACGTTTATCTATTGATTAAATTACTTATCATTATTACAATATTGACATTTGCCATTGGTATTGTATTATCAATATTTTCCGCTAAATCTAACACTGCACCTTTGCTTATACTTAACAAGCTTTGCTCTAATATACTTAAAAAATATGTTCCGGAAAGCAGTACCCAAAATGAATATGAATTAATTAATTCTACTATAAATGTTCTATCAAAAAAGCTTAGCGAACAGGACTTTTCAATTAAAGAATTTTCTCCCATTTTATTTGATCATATTTTTATTTCATTAATAGATAAAGATGCTAATATTAATGAAATAAAAAGTAAACTTCTTATTGCGGGCATTAATTTCAGCAGAAAAGGATATATTATTGTTGTTTTCAAGATGAAAATTTTTAACGCTCTAGCCGGCAATAAAATATCCGGAAGTCCTGTATTTATGAATAAAGAAATTGAACAAATTGTTAATCTTTATATAGCAGGTGAAGATGTAGAATATATAAATGCAAAATTTAATAATTATTTTGTCTACTTATTTAATATTGACCCGGATGATAATAATATTAATACGAGTTTTTTGAATATTTCCGAGCACCTTTCAAAATTTACCGGAATTCATTTGTATATGAGTATTTCAGACATGTGCAACAATGAAAAAGATATTAAATTAATTTATAAACAGGCATGTGAGTACCTTGATTATAGTTTCATATTCCCAAATAGAATCATGTTCACAAAAGATATAAAAAAACCGCATTCAGATGAAAATCAAAAAAACCTCGAACATGTAGTTAAACAAATAATCTATGCTGTACAGTCCAATATATGGAAGAGTACTCCAGATCTTCTTGTACAACTGAAGGACTGTATTTGTTGCGGTAACCTGACCTACGAAGGTATTACAATCTTATTAAAAGCTTTGGTTATTAGAATAGATAATTATTCGAAGGAAAATAGGATAATAATCAATGAAATAATTGGAAGCTCAGAGAATCTTGTAGAGAATTCATGCAATATAGATGAATTTTGCGAGCTTCTTAATCACGTTTTCAACTATATATCCAATATTTATGAAAGAAGACAAAATAGCAAGAATCAGGAGATAATAGATAAAGTTAAAACCTACATTAAAATGAATATAACTAACAATTGTATTTCATTGGATTCTGCATCAGAGTTACTTGGTATTAGCTCTGCTCACTTGAGTAGATTGTTCAAAGAAGCTACTGATGAGAATTTCGTAGAATTTGTAATGAATGAAAAGCTTGATTATGCAAAAGAACAGCTTATGTTAACTAATTTACCAGTGAATTCTATTGCACAATTGATTGGATATTCCAATACCCAGTACTTTATTAGTAAATTTAAAGCCAGGTATGGTACAACTCCTAATAAGTACAGGACTAATAAGACAATGATAACTAATTCCATCCCGAAATAATTTGTAATATATTCGCCGTAACTAGGGCATAACATGCTCAAAAGCCAAAATATCCAATTCTTTTGAGCATGTATGAAAGCGTCGCTTTCATTTAACGGATAAAGCTTTATCCGTTAAGCATGCCCTAATTATTACCTCTTAATCATGACATACATTAATAAAGCTATTATATATTAAGCTTTTATAGGCTTGTTTTTACATTAAATATCAAATTGTTGTATATCGAATCAAAAATTTTGAGATTGTAGTTGATTTCATATAGCAGATATAATTGAGCCATAGATAAAACATCAGCTTCTTAATTAATCAAAATCGAAGGCGCATCGAGCTCCTTCGGTTTTGGAGCAAGACTCCGCTATGCTCCATATATGAAATAAAAAGCAGTGTATATTTTTATATAATGCTTTTTAAAATAAAAAGGAGGGTTTCAAGAATGAAAAATGTAAAGAGGTATCTAGCAATCGCACTAATTCTTATTCTCGCAATGTCTTTCATAACCGGTTGTGGCAGTAGTACGGATACTGGCGGTAAAGACACAACACAGACTAACAGTACTGCAACTGCAAAGACTGATAGTACTGCAGCTGAAGCAAAGCCTGAGGAACCGACCAAATTTACAATGTTCTTCGGAAATGCAGGTATTACTTTTCCTGATGATGTAAAACCTGATGATAATGACTTTTTTGATGTATTTGAAAAAGCTGCAAATGTTGAAGTAGAAATGATTATGCCATCATATCCTGAATTCCAGACCAAATTCCAATTAATGCTTTCAACAGGCGATATACCTGACCTTGTACATTGCTGGTACAAAGCAGATGTAGACAAATATGGAATAGAAGGTGCTTTCCTCGATTGGAAAACAGTTCTTCCCAAGTCAACTGTTCTGAAAACATATTATTCTGAGGATGCAATTAAATTGATGCAGACAACAAATGGCGGAGTTTATGCCCTTAATACACTTGCCAATGGCAATGTTTCCGGTAACGGAATAAGAATAGACCTTGTAAACAGCGTTAATAATGGCAAGATGCCGACAACACCAACAGAGTGGTATGAATTCTTTAGAAACATCAAGAAAGCGTATCCTGATTCAGTGCCGTTATCTACAAACAAAGGGGCAACTTTCTATAGAGCAACTGGACTTTTCAATGGATTTGGTGTGTCGCCATGGGGTCTTCAGACGCTAACAAGTACTTCAACTGAATATTTCTGGTTCCTTGAAGCAAAAAGAGCAAAAGAGGCAGTTCAATATTATAAAAAGTTGTATGATGAAGGTATTCTTTATAAAGAATTTGCAACTGCAGTTAAAGCAGATTTTTTCAACCTTGTTTATAATAAGAAAATTGCATATTATGATGCTGATGAAGGAAATTTGACAGAGCTGCAGCAAATGATGCAACAGCCGGCTGAAGATGGTACAGTACCTGATAAGGATGCAATATGGGTATTTGCTCCCCCAGTGGTAGCCGAAGGTGTTGATAAGAGTGAAGCAGTTAAGGGTTCCTTCTATCCGTTAGGTGGACATTGCGTAGCAATCAGTTCCAAAACAGATGAGAAAAAACAAACGACGATATGCCGATTCCTCGAAGCACTTGCTGATAAAGATCTTCTCGATGTATGTGTATGGGGAAGAGAAGGAACAGAATATACGGTAAGTAATGGTGAAAGATTAGTTAATAATGATGCACATCAAGCCACAGTATGGAGACTTGCCTACCAGTTTTTCAGATCTTATTATTATTCTGAAAGTATGGGGCAAAGAATAACATCATCAAAAGCTATAATGACAAGTGAACAAAAGAAGCTGTATGATGTTGAATATACAAAAGGTCTGAAAACATTGCAGGATGCATTTAGTAAAAATCCTCCGACAGGACCTGGCAACTTTGTATCACTTCCGGATCTTGCACCAAAATTAGCAGAAGCCAGTGAAAAAGCTCATGAAATTGTGTACAAAGCAATTATGGGTGAAATTACCATGGATCAATATGATATTGAAGTAAAAGCATATCTCGAAAAGTATCAGTTTATTAAAGATGCGTACAATACTGAAATAAAAAAGTATATTAAGTAAATCCGGATGACTTAATATCCCAAATACCTTGTTAACAAAAAAGCGGCATGGCAGTTAATGTGTGCCATGCCGCTTATAAATTTAATTTATTATAAAGTATAAATGATACAGTGAACTATTCATTTGGCACATTGGAACTTAGGAGGTCAATATGGCTGTAACTGCAGTTGAAAATGCCCCAAAATCCATAAAATTAAAAGGAAAAAGTGAATCCAGTAAACTAGTGTTTAACGCAGGAAGAGATATACCAATGTATTTGCTTTTACTTCCTGCGGTGCTAATTCTGTTAATTTTCGCTTACCTGCCTATATATGGTGTAACTATAGCATTCCAGGATTTTAGCCCATATAAAGGTTTTCTTAAAAGTACATGGGTAGGATTTAAACACTTTCAATATTTTTTAAGTGATTCAACTTTTTGGCATGTTATGAGAAACACAATTGCTATTAATGCATTAAATATTATCTGGGGGTTTCCAGCACCGATAGCATTTGCATTATTACTTAACGAAATAACCAGAACTAAATTAAAAAAGATTGTACAAACCGTAAGCTATCTTCCATACTTTATTTCCTGGGTGGTCGCTGCAGGTATTATAGCTTCTGTTCTTTCACCTTCAACAGGTATTATTAATAAATTTCTTGTAGAAGTATTAAATATTGAACCTATATACTTTCTTACCAAGAAGGAATATTTCAGATCTATTATTGTGGTGTCTGATATTTGGAAAGGTATTGGAATGAGTGCGGTTTATTATATATCTGCAATAACACAAATTGACCAGCAACTATATGAGGCAAGCAAAATTGATGGAGCAGGAAGATGGAGACAGACCTGGAATATTACTCTTCCCGGTATAGCAAATATTATTGTAGTTCTTTTTATATTAAGGGTAGGATCCATGATTACAATTGGATTTGAAAATATATTTCTCCTGTATAATCCTCTTGTATATAATGTAGCGGATGTTATAAGTACTTATACATACCGGCTTGGAATAGAAGGAGCTCAATTCAGCTTGACATCAGCTATAGGACTTACTCAATCTGTGGTCAATTTTATGCTTGTGCTTGCTGCAAATAAGCTGGCAAAAAAGTTTGTTGGATGGTCATTATGGTGAATCCGAAAATATCTTGGATGTCTGGGAGCGTGAATTATGAAAGTATCAATAGGAAGAAGAGTATTTGAAGGTGTTAATTTTTTAATAATGCTTGGTTTATGTGCCGCAATTATACTGCCCTTTATACATATATTCGCTGTTTCTGTAAGTAGTAGCCAGGCTATTACAAGTATGAAGGTTGGATTTATTCCGATAGGTTTTTACACTAAGGCCTATGAGGATATTATTGCAAATAAAGTATTTATCCGAACGTTTGTTAATACGATCTTTATAACCATAATATATTCATTCCTTTCAGTATTGATTTGTATTATGGCTTCCTATGCATTTTCAAGAAAATTCTATGGTAAAAAAGTAATTAATTATTTTTTTATTATAACTATGTATTTCAATGGCGGACTTATACCTACATACATTATAATATCGAAGTATCTCAAAATGTATAATACTTTCCCTGTTCTGATAATTCCATGGTTAGTAAGTGTCTTCTACATGATTGTTATGAGAACTCAGATAGAACAGATACCTGCCAGTCTGACGGAAGCTGCAATTATAGATGGAGCTAATCAATTCCAGGTGTTATTTAAAATAATTATACCTACAGTAAAACCAACAATAGCAGCAATAAGTATGTTCTTAATCCTTGGAAAATGGAATGGCTGGTTTGATGTTTTAGTTTATATAAGAGATAAAGATAAATGGACATTGCAATATTACTTAAGAGAAATTGTTTTTATGCAGGAATTGGCCAGAGACAGCGATGCTTTAGTAAAGGTGGATCAAACTGTAGTTACTGCTGAAAATTATAAGATGGCTGCAATACTGCTAGTTGCACTTCCGGTACTTTCAGTCTACCCATTTGTGCAAAAGTATTTTGTAAAAGGTATGCTTGCCGGTTCTGTAAAAGGCTGACTGCGGCACGAGATTGCACA
>DIVM01000331.1 GCA_002435835.1 Firmicutes bacterium UBA6132 | reverse complement strand
TATGGAAACATTTATGGACGAGCTTGTAGTTTTATCAGAAAAAGAAATAGGAACTAAAGTTATTATGAGAAAAACTATTAGTTCGAGAAATTAAAAATTAAATTTTAAAAAAAGTTTCTATTACATTATGTAATGGAAACTTTTTTGTTAGTACCTATTACCAATTTATTAAATTGAAAAATAATAAAATAAAAAAATTTAAAAATTTTCAATACAATTTAACACTTCGTGCGATATAGTTATAGGATGACTTTTAAATCAACAAAACAAAATTAATATTTATTCAAATTTAACGAAAATAAAATGCAAAGGTCATCACTTAACCGTCGCGAAACGGAAAAATAAATTAAAGTCCTTGTGAGAAAAATGGATTTTTACTTTAAATTTAAACAATTTATCTACTTTGAAAAATTTACAGATATTTAATCATATGATTACATAAAAATAAATTTAAAGGAATGATTTTATGATCAAGGTAGGAATTTACAGCTTAGATTCAAAACAGAAAAAGGAAATCAAGAATTTAATTAAACAATATTTTGATGATTTGGATATAGAATCTGAAATAAGTTATATTAGGAACAAAAATATTGCACTTGAAAATTTAGTAGAAAAATATGCTTATTACAATATTTTATTGCTGTGTAATGAAGGAAAAATAACTTATGTTAAAAGGAATGTTTGGAACCTCGCAAAAGATTATATTAGTCAAACTATAGGCTGGATGGATTTGCCACTCAGCCATGAAAAAATAGATAATATTATTATTAATGAAGATTATCATAACTGTCCCAACAAAATTTTCGCTCTTAATACAAAGAAGACTGTAAGGGCTATATCGCACGGTGAAATTGAATATTGCAAGAGGAATAACAGAAATACTGATATTTTTTTGAAAGATAATGAAACTGAAGAAATATGTGGGTCGTTAAAATCATTGAAAAAACAAATTCCTGAAGATTATTTTACAGTTTGTTTATACGGATATATTGTCAATCTTTACAATATTAAAAAAATTGACAGGACTAACCGACAGATTATTATGAATTCAGGACACATAATTCCAATTACCAAAAGCAAAAGTAAGTCATTTGTAAGACTTTTTATTAAAGTGATTTTTGGAATTTAAAAAAGTAGTAACAAAATAGCCCTATTTGAGGTTGTCGCTTCTTAATACAAGTTTATAAGTAATTTAGAATATTAGAGTAATATTTGAAAATAATAAAATTAATCAAATATTATTTATTGGAGGTGATTTTTTATGAGTAAAATGGATGATTGGGATGCTTGGAAAGAAACATTAGGAAAAGCTGTTAATCTTGGAAAAACAGTGGGAATGTCAGATCATACAATTACTAATGTAGCTGAAAATATAGGTACATTTCTATCAGGTACTATGGATCCACGAAATAAAGAAGAAAGATTATTAAAAGAATTATGGGATGTTAGTGATGAAAATGACAGACATACTTTAGCAAAATTAGTAACAAAAATAACAGATAAATAACTTAATAACTTGGTACCTGGTAATAACTTGGTACCTGGTACAAAAAAATACACTTAAAGATTTTAATCATTAAGTGTATTTTTTATTATTTATATTTTTTGTACATTAACAGCCATAGGTCCTTTTGCACCATCTTGTATAGAAAATGTAACACTTTCACCTTCGTGTAAATCTTTATCATTGTTTTGTTCTTTTATTTGTGAATGATGAACAAATACGTCATTACCAGAATTGCATGATATAAATCCATATCCGCGTTCACAATCATACCATTTTACTATTCCTGTTACTCCAGCCATAAAATCTTCACCTTCTTATAATAATTTACATAATTAGTATTTATCAAAATTGAAATTTTAAAACTTGATAATAAAGGAAATAGTCTCAATTAATATTATTTAATAATTGTAATTTTATAAGGATTATCTACAGCGTTTTTAACCGCTATTTTTGATAAATAAGCATAATATGCGTTACTATTTAACCAATTTGGAACAAATGTAACATCTGTAAATAAATCTTTGTTTATATTAGAATTATTCACTATTAATGTTTGAAAAAATGTTAATCCAGCAATATATCTACCTGTTCCAAGATTTAAATGATATCCGTCATTAGTTAATTCATTGCCTATTAAATTTAAATGATCATTTGTTCTTCCGTTTTGTATAGCAGTACCACAAGGTATTATAATATCGATTTTAGAATCAAAACTTGCTTTTTTATATGTATCCATGATTTTGTAATACATAAATAGTTGGTCTTTATTATAATTTTCAAAACTGTAATGTGTGCTATTTGTCGCATATGACCAAGTCATGTTTAAAGCTAATTTAACATTTTGATTTGTTGCTTTTAATTTAACATAATCAGCTAAATTATTTAAATATGGCTGAAATGTATAATATAGTCCTGAATCACCGGACACCTGCTGTAATGATACATAATCCCAATCTTCATCAAGTATAACTTGTTCCATTGTTTGTGATTTTTTTGAAACTACAGTAGAAGAAGTCCATTTATCATAATTATAATAAGGTAGATTGTTTTGTGCATTTTTCCAATGTGTTTGGAGTGAGCAACCACTAATATACAAATTGCCTACAACTACGTCAACACCTGCTGAAGCAGCGATATCATATAGCCATTGTGCAGAATCTTGTGAAAAAGAATTTCCAATAGATAAAATTTTTATAGTTTCATCTTTAATTTCAGTTATAGGTTTTACAACATTCATTTTACCAAAAGTTGTTTTTTTTCCATCATTAGTTGTAATATATATTGTAGCTTCGCCCTCATTTTTAGCTGTTATTAATCCTACTGTATTAACTGTTGCAACTGTTCTATTACTTGATGACCAATTAACTTTTTTATCCGTAGTGAGGGTAACTGTTGAATTTTCATTTATAGAAATCTCTTTATAACCATATCCTGTTAACTCATTTTGCGCAAGAATAACACCAGTTCTTACAGCTGTTAAGTCAACTGTAGTCGTTCCTTTTATTAAAACTCTTAATTTACCATCTGCTTTGTTAGTTATAAGTTTATTTATACTACAATTTTCAATTAAAACTGTATTTAAACCGCCGCCTTCTACTAATAATTCACCTTTTACAGTTACATTTTTAAGAGTAACTTCACCGTCACCTATTTCTCTTGTAATATGAAGGTTGTTTACTGTTTTGTTTTCTATTATAGTTTGAGGTTTATTTACTATTAAATCAGAAGTATCAGAAAAATTTGTAGTTCTAAACAAAATTACTATAGATTCAGCTCTTTTAATTGGATTTTGAGGTTTAAATGAATAATCTTTATATCCTAATATGAGATTAGAATTCACTGCTGAATTAACAGATCCTTTTGCCCAATCAGATATTTTATCTTTATCTATAAATGTATTTGTATTTTCTAAATTTTCTTCCATATTCATTAATTTAGATATAATGACTGCTGCTTGTTCTCTTGTTAGATTTTCATTTGGAGAAAATTTAGTATCTGAAACTCCACTTATATATCCAGCTTTAAAACCCTTTTGAACTTCTTCATAATACCAATCACTATCTTTTACATCTGTAAAATTTATATCTGCTTTTTCAGTATATCCATTAAGTTTATTGACTATAGTGACAAATTCAGCCCTCGTAGTCAATCCATCTGGTTTAAAGGAACCATCGGAATAGCCATTTATATAACCTTTATCAATCCATAAGTTTATCGTTTCTTCTGCCCAATGTCCTTCGTAGTCATTATTTAAAGCAAATACTTGTAATGGCATTGTTAAAATTATCATTATCATAAATAATAATAAAGCTGAAATTGTTTTCTTAATCATTTTGCCCCACCCCTTATGTTAACATTTTTCGTTAGTACAAATATATATGAAATTCAACTATAGTAATTTAAAAATCAACTTACAAATTATACCATCAATTTAGTATTTTTTACAACATATACCATATAATTCGACATTAAATTATTTATATTTAGTTTTAATTTATTTAAATAATTTATTTGTGTTAAATTATAGTTAATTATATTTTAATATAAAATTTTTCAAGAAATATTACAATTAGGTTTTATTATAATTGAGAATTTAATATATTGATAATTTGCAATTAATTAAAAAAATGAACTATGTATATTAATTTATAATAGTTCATTTTTTTTGTATTCAAAAAATTTTTTTGTAAATAATACTTTTGAGGTGATAATTATGAAAAAAAAGATATTTTTTTTAGTTATAGTTTTGCTCATTAGTTTATCAGCAATTTACTTAGGGAGCAGCATTGACAAATCAATAAAAAAAATACCAGAAAGTGCAGTTTTATTATAACGGAGGAAAAATGAAATATACAAAAGAAAATTATAAAAAAGTTGTAGATGAATATACCCCCAAAAATAAAAAGTTAAAAAATTTTGTTTTAGCTTTTATTTTTGGAGGTGGAATTTGTCTTTTGGGTGAAATAATTAAAAATATATATGTATCTGTTTTAAATGTACCTTCAGATGAAGCATCGGTTATGTCATCTGTAACATTAGTAGCATTAAGTGCTTTATTAACGGGTTTAGGAGTTTATGATGATTTAGGAAAATATGGCGGTGCAGGTACAGTTGTTCCTATTACAGGATTTGCAAACTCTGTAGTTTCACCAGCACTTGAGTTTAAAAGAGAAGGATATATACTTGGTACTGCTGCTAATATATTTAAATTAGCTGGACCAGTATTGTTATTTGGTTATTTTGCTTCATTTATTGCAGGTATTTTAAGTTTAATATTTTAAATTATCATTTTAATAAATAATATATTTTAAAGAAGGGGATTAAGTTGAAAAAAATAGGAAAACAAACATTTGTTATAAAAGGTGATGTAGTAATCAGAGACACATACACTATAGCAGGAAAAAAAGAAGGAGAAGGACCTTTAAAGGATAAATTTGACATGATTGTAGATGATAGTTTGTGGGGTGAAGATTCTTGGGAAAAATGCGAATTAAAATTCCAACAAACTGCAGTAGAAAATTTAATGAAAAAAAATAAAATAGATAAAAATAATATAGATTTATTAATCGCAGGTGATTTATTAAATCAAATTGTATCATCTTCTTTTGCAGCAAGGGCTTTAGGTATGCCATTTGTAGGAGTATATGGTGCATGTTCAACAATGGCACTTTCCATGGGTCTTGGAGCTTTATTAATTGATGGAGGATTTGCAGAAAATGTTATATGCGTAACGTCAAGCCATTTTTGTAGTGCAGAAAGACAATATAGACTTCCATTAGAAATGGGTGGACAACGTCATATGTCAGCACAGTGGACTGTTACAGGATCAGGAGCAGTGTGGCTCTCTAACAGTGGAAGTGGTCCTAAAATCAAAAATGTTACATTTGGAAAAATCATCGATTTAGGTGTAAAGGATGCAAATAATATGGGGGCAGCAATGGCTCCAGCAGCATATGATACGTTAAAGCAACATTTGCTGGATACTAAAAAAGAATATGATTTAATGACATCAGGGGATTTAGGAACGGTAGGCAAAAATATTGTCAATAAAATGTTCAATGAAGACAAAATGAGTATAGAAGATAAATATGATGACTGCGGAACTATAATATTTGACATAGAAAAACAGGACGTACATGCTGGAGGTAGTGGTTGTGGATGTTCAGCTGTAGTATTTGGTTCATTTTTATATAAAAAGCTTTTAAATGGAGATATAGATAATCTATTATTTATGTCAACTGGAGCTCTGCATTCACCTACAGTGTCATTACAAGGAGAAAGTATACCGGGCATAGCACATTGCATTGGTATAGAAAGGTGAGGTATTAATATGAATTATTTAATGAGCTTTATAATAGGTGGTATTTTATGTGCAATAGGTCAAATTTTTATAGATACATTTAAGAAAAATAATGCGTACTTATTAGTAATGTATGTTGTTGCTGGTGTTATTCTTGGTTTTATCGGCGTTTATGATAAAATAGTTGAAATAGGTTATTCTGGAGCAACAGTGCCTTTATTAGGATTTGGAAATACATTAGCTAAAGGAGCTATAGAGCAAGCTGCAGAAAAAGGATTCATGGGGGCTTTAAGCGGAGGCGTTATGAAAACAGCACCTGGAGTAGCTGGAGCACTTATATTTGGCTATTTAGCAGCTGTTATATTTAATCCTAAAGGTAAATAATGAAAAATAGAATAAACATAACAAAAGAGTATATTGCTAAAAAAACAATATACTCTTTTAATTTATAGTTTTTTAATTTGTAATAGAATCTAAAATAGAATCTATAATTTCTCCTTCATTTGCTGGTTGTTCTGTACTACCATTTCCGTTTCCGTTGTTTCCATTACCATTGTTGCCATTGTTGCCATTGTTCTGGTTATTTTCTCCGTCTTCATTATCTTCATCTGGTTTATTATTTTCATTTTGCCATTGATCATAATGCCATTTTGTGTGTACTGTACAAATGCCTGTAGGAACTTGGTATTTGTAATCAGAAGTAAGTAAAGCTGAAGAATTTAATTTGTCTACTGGTACACCTAAAACTGAAACTAATTTGTTAGAAGCATCAAATTCTGCTTGACCTAAATAATGTTGCTTTAAATCGTCTATAGAAAATGACGTCATATCTTCACGAATTTGTTGGTAAAGTGTTCTTGCTTCTGCATTGCCTGATTTTCCATAGGGGTTATATGGAGGTGTTCTTTTTATAAAAACAAGATTTTGTATTTTATCTTTAGGACAAAATTGTGAAGGTAAAGCATGTGATTCTGTACAAACCTCAATAGAAACGTGTACATCACAGGTTTGGGTTGGTTGTGTACCTGGAACAAAGTATTCAGTTATAACTTGGCTTCCACGCTGATCTTGTGAACATAAAGCTGTTGGAAGTTTTCCAGACTGAGCACAAACTTTTACAGGAACTAAATTTTTATTTAATTCAAGTTTAGCAGGTGAGAGTCCTTCATGAATAGGAGTCATTATACCACTCCAAAGCCTTGCAGTAGCTCCTGAATCACCCGTAAGTTTCATTTGAACATTATCATTTCCTACCCAAATTCCTCCAACGTAGTATGGAGAGAATCCCATAAACCAAAAGTCTCCATTTGCTTGCGTTGTTCCTGTTTTACCAGCTACATCAATTCCCATGTTTGCAGGTAATTTAGCTCTGTAAGAAAGTCCTTCAGTAACAGTTGTTTTTAAAATACTTTTCATTAAAGAAGCAACTTCTGGGCTTACAACAACTCTTGTTTCAGGTATATTATCTAATATTGTTTCACCTTTTGCATTTATAACTTTTGTATATGCAATAGGTTCAATATAAACTCCATCATTAGCAATTGCACCATAAGCAGCCGTCATAGCAAGAGGTGAAAAACCTTTAGTGAGTCCACCTAATCCTAATGATGCTAAGTTAACATCATTATAAGCTTTGTCTTCAGTACGATTTATAAATGTATCATTTTCTTCATTTTCTGCATCGATTAATCCAAGTTTAGTTAAAGAATCAATTGAAGCATCAACACCAATTGTTTCAAGCATTGTAACAGCATTAGTGTTTATTGATTGTTCTATGGATTTTCTTAGAGTAATTTTACCCCAATATTTAAATTCTTTGTGTTCATACCAGTTTTTAGGCCATCTATCACCTTTTTCATTATATTTTGGCAAGTCATCCAAAACATAAGCACCTGTATAGCCTTGGTCAAGAGCAGGTAAGTAAACTGATAAAGGTTTAATTGTAGAGCCTGGTTGCCGTGCTGCATCAGTTGCACGATTAAATGTTTTACTTCCTTCTATATCTCTGCCGCCAATCATAGCTTTAATTTTACCAGTTTTAAAATCCATTATAACTGTAGCAGATTGTGGTTGAACTGTTCCATTTTCTTGAAAGAAGAAATATCCTTCAGGGATTCTTAAAACATTATCTGAACCTACGGAGAACATTTCCGTATTTTTATTTAAATAATCTTTTGTAATTTTAAATGAACCTTTAGTGCCGTTTTTTTGTAGCACTTCATAGTTGTTTCCAAAGTTTAAAGCTCCTATGTTGTGTGAAACAAAATTTAAACTATCATCCACCGTATAACAATCCACTATATCAATTGATGAAGCATAAATATCAAATTTATTAGATTCTATAATTAAGTTGCCAGCATCATCAAAACTGTATTCATTGGAATTTAAATATATACTATTATTTTCATCCATTATATTTACTTTGTCATAATAAATTACTTGGCCAAAATCTCCTAATATATTTAAATCTCCATCAAGGCTACCTGTTGGTGAGCCGTCATTCCATTTGAAATATTTCCAATCCTGTGCAAGTGGTTTATCACCGGATGGAGCTTTTCCTAAGAACATTTCTCCAAAATTAGCATAAGAATCTTCTAAAGACTTTTGCATGTTTACATCAATTGTAGTTGTAATTGTTAAACCACCTTTGTAAACAAAGCTTTCAGCTTCTTCATAGCCTATATTTTGTGCTTCCATTATATCTTCAATAACTTTTTCTTTTACATAATCCATAGAAGAAGAAGCAATGCCTTCGATTTTCGTTTGGCCAGGTTTTAAAGCAACTTTCATATCTTCAGTTAATGCTTGGTCGTATTCTTCTTGAGTTATCATTTCTTCTTCTAACATTCTGTCAAGAATTACTTGTTGTCTTTCAACTGCATTTTCATTGAACACGCATGCATATTGTACTGAACCAATATAAACATATCCTACAATATCTTCTTCTGCTATATCATTAACATCTTCTAAGTTATATCTGTTAAATGGAGCATATGATACTGTACTTTTAGCTGCCCCTGCTAAAAGAGCACTTTCCGCAAGCGTTAATTCGCTAACATCTTTTGAAAAATATGTATGAGCAGCAGTTTGAACGCCATATGAACTCTGTCCAAGAGGAATTGTATTTAAATAATTTTCAAGTATTTGATCTTTAGATAATACCTGTTCCATCTTTAGAGCAAGATATGCTTCTTTTATTTTACGTTCAAAAGATTTTTCATTAGTTAAATATAAGTTTTTAACTAATTGTTGAGTTATAGTGCTAGCACCTTGAGCTTTTGGGTCACCTACTTTAAAATTGTGAAGTAATGAACCAAAAATACGTCTGATATCAATACCAGGGTGTTTTTCAAAACGATGATCTTCAATTGCTATAAAAGCATGTTGTAAATACTCTGGAATATCATTTAAAGTAACAACTTCCCTATTTTCATTTGGATCGTGAATTTGTTCTATAATTGTTCCATTTTCATCAACTATAACCGAACTTTGGTTCAAAGTTGTAAGCACATTTGTAGGATCTATTTCTGGTGCTGTTTTAATTATACCAATTAATACTCCTGCTATTGCGCCGCCTGCAATAATTACTGCTATGATTACACAAAGTAAAGCTATTTTTAAAATTTGTTTTCTCTTTTTGTTTTTCTTCTTTTGTGTATCTGGCTTTTTGTTATCATTATTTTCTAAATTATTTTTATTTTCTTTTGGCATATTAACCTCCGTAAATAACTACGATATAGTATACCACAAAATATACTAAAATTGTCAAAGTTATTAATATCTTTCATATTATATAATATAAAGGGAGGGAAATCAATAGTTGAAAAAACATAGACGTAAAATCATTCAGTTTTATTTGCTTCTTTTAGTTACTATTTTCTTACTTAGCGTATATTACATAGAAACAAGAATAAAACCTACATTAATGTCCATATGTGATGTGCGGGCTAAAGTCATTGCAACTCAAATGATAAATGATACTATACGGCAAGAAATTCAAAAGGGTGATTTAGAAGAACAAATATTACTACCAACATATGACAATGAAGGTAAAATTAACATGATTAGAATCGATGCTCTTACAATGAATACAATTTCTTCCAACATAGCTAAAATTGTGCAGGAAAAAATAGTTAATTTAGAGGATCAGTATTTTGAAATACCCCTTGGTTCAGCAATAGATAGTCAAATTTTTGCTAATATAGGTCCAAATTTAAAATATAAAATACTTCATCAAGGAAGCGTATTAGTTGATTTTAAAACTGAGTTTGCAGAATCAGGAATAAACCAAACAAGATATAAAATTTATATAACTGTAACAGTTGATATGAGAATAATAAGTCCTGTAACCACAAGCAATATAACTATTAATAATAATGTTTTGATAGCTGAAATCGTCATAGTTGGAGAGGTTCCAGACTCATATATGAAATATCCAATAAATGAAAAATTATGGTTGGATGAATGAAATAAAATAATTAAAATCGACAAAAAAATATAAATAAAGGGAGGAAAAAATGTTTAAAAAATAGCAATTATATATATACTAAGTAAAATAAATATGCTAAAATACAAATTAAAGAAATATGTTAAATGATTGAAAAATATTAACATTAATGTGAATTCATCCGTGATTTGGCAAATGATATTTTGACAAATCATTATTTTAATTGTTAATAACTTAAAAATTTAAAAATACATATATTTTTCGGAGGAAAAATGAAAGATAAAGAAAAATGCCTTCTTGTTGCTGTTCAATTATCAAGCGATAAAGAAGATGATAATGATATGGAAGAATTAAAAGAACTTGTTGAAGCAGCAGATGGTGAAGTCGTTTCAAGTTTGGTTCAAAACAGACAAGGGATTGATAACAGGTCTTATATAGGAAAAGGAAAATTAGAAGAAGTTGCAGCATATGTTAAAGAGCTTGGTGTGGATACTATAATTTTTAATGATGAACTAAGTGGCTCTCAAATTAGAAATATAGAAGAAGTAGTTAATGCAAAAGTAATAGATAGAACAAATTTAATACTTGATATATTTGCAAAAAGAGCTCTTACAAAAGAAGGACAGCTACAAGTAGAACTTGCACAACTTAAATACAGTTTGCCAAGGCTTGTAGGACTAAATAACAACCTTTCTCGTCAAGGAGGGGGAATTGGAAGTAAGGGACCTGGTGAACAAAAGTTAGAAACAGACAGAAGAAGAATTAAAGAAAAAATTTCTGATATTCAAAATCAATTAAATGAACTGGGAAAAGTTAGAGATACAAAGAGAAAAAAACGTATGAAAGATGAAATTCCCGTTATATCAATAGTTGGATATACAAATGCAGGAAAATCAACTTTGTTAAATGCCTTAGTTGAAAGTCAATACAACAAAGAAGAATATGAAAACAAAAAAGTTTTTGCTCATGATATGCTTTTTGCCACTCTGGAAACAGAACTTAGAAGGGTAAGACTTCCTGGTGGAAGAGAAGCAGTTTTTTCTGATACAGTTGGATTTATTAAAAAACTTCCTACTCAAATAGTTGAAGCGTTTAAAGGAACATTAGAAGAAATTAAATTTGCAGATTTAATAGTTCATTTGATAGATATAAATGATGAAAATTTGCAATTACATAAAGAAACAACATCTCAACTGGTTGAGAAAATAACAAATAAAGAAATTCCTGTTTTAACTGTTTATAATAAAGTAGATAAAATATTATCAGAAAATGTAACTACATTTTCAACAAATGATATAATTTATATTTCAGCATTAAATAAATATAATATAGATTTATTATTAGAAACTGTTGATTATAAAATTAATGGATATAAAACAAAATACAGCTTAAAAATTCCAAATAATGATTTAAAAACTTATTATTACTTTTATGAAAACAGAACAACTGATAATGTTGAGTTCGATGAAAGTGGAGTTAATTTCGATGCAATATTATATGAGAATGAAGTTGAATTATATGAAAAATATATAAAAGGAAAGCATTAAATGAATAGTTATAGATCAATTCATCTTTATGGAAGGGATGAAATAGTTATAAACAAATCAAAATTTATTGGTACAGCAATACCCGTATATTCCGAAGAGCAAGCAATAGAGTTTATAGACAAAATTAAAAAAGAATTTAAAGATGCCACTCACAATGTTTATGCATATACAATAGGTGAAAATGCTAACATTCAAAGGTATTCAGATGACGGGGAGCCTAGCGGTACTGCGGGCATGCCCGTCTTAAATGTTATATCTCAGGAAAATTTACGCAATGTAGCAGTTGTTGTTACAAGATATTTTGGCGGAATAATGCTTGGAGCTGGTGGTTTAGTAAGAGCCTACACAAAAGCAGCTAAAATAGGTTTGGAAAGTGGTATTATAGTTGATAAACAAGTTTTTAATGATGTATTCATTAAAATAGATTATACATTGCTTGGTAAAGTTGAAAATGTCCTAAGCAAAAACAATTTTATAATTAAGGATAAAATTTTCACAGAAGATGTAACTATGAATGTTTTAATAAGAGAAGATGAACTTAATAATCTAAACTCAATTATTACTGAAGCAACAAGTGCTAAAGCTGAAATTACTATAGGACAAGCAGATTATTATTCTATTAAAGAAAATAAAATAGTAACTTAATAAAAATAAATTGAAAAAGTATTATGCATATGATAAAATATATTGTTAAAATTTTATGTTAGATAACGCGCTAGGAGGAAATATGTCAGGACATTCAAAATGGTCAAATATAAAAGGTCGTAAAGGAAAACAAGATGCTAAAAGAGGTAAAATATTTACTAAATTAGCAAGATCTATAACTGTAGCAGTAAGAGAAGGCGGTTCAGATGCAGATTACAACTCTTCATTAGCAACAGCAATAGAAAAAGCAAAAGCAGAAAATATGCCTAATGACAACATAGACAGAGCAATTAAAGCTGGTCTCGGTGCATTAACAGGAAATAATTTTGAAACTATTACTTATGAAGGCTATGGTCCTAGTGGAACCGCTTTTATGGTTCAATGTTTAACTGACAATAAAAATAGAACTGCTGCAGACGTAAGACATTATTTTTCAAAATATAACGGAAATCTTGGAACTACAGGTTGTGTAGGTTATATGTTTGATAGAAAAGGAATACTTTCTATTGAAATGAAAGACAGCATAGATGAAGAAACACTTATGATGGCAGCATTAGATGCAGGAGCTGAAGATTTCGAAGTTGAAGAAGACACTTATGAAATTACAACTTCACCTGAAGATTTTATAAAAGTAATTAAAGAATTAAAAGCTGCAGGATATGAAGATGTTAAAGGGGATATTATGTATATTCCTCAAACAACAGTAAAAGTTGAAGATGAAGATGCAATAAAAAATCTTGAAAAAATGATAGATGCAATGGAAGATAATGACGACATTCAAGAAGTTTACCACAACTGGGATATGCCAGAGGTAGAGGCCGAAGAATAGTCATAATTTAGTAATACCAATAGTTATAGCCAACTATGGTTTTTAGGAAATTTGATTTTTAGTGGTAGATAATGACATACAACGGAAAAAAATATGTATGTATTTTGCCATTAAAGTGTGATAAACCTAAACAATCTTAAAATCTTGAATGATGATAAACACCTTAAATTTTATTATGTATATCAATGAATACTGATAATTTTGGAGGTGTTTTTATTTATTTAGAATTTGAAGATTTTTTATTTAATTGTGAATCAAAGGGTTTATCACCAAAAACAATAAAAAGCTATAGGAATAATACTTCATTGTTCTTGAAATTTGCAGAAAGTGAATTAGGTATTAATAAAGTAAAAGAAATTCAAGGGTTACATGTTAAAAGATATTTTAAATACAAAAGTGATAATGGTTGTTCTAATGTTTATATTAATTCAATACATAAGGTATTGAGAGCATTTTTTCAATATTGTCAAGATGAAGAATATATCATAAACAATCCTATGCTTAAGTTGAAGTTTTCAAAAGAAGAAAAGAAAATTATAGATATATTTAATGATGTTGAAGTTAGGAAATTATTAGCAGTTTATGATTATTCGAATTATTTAAATGCAAGAAATAAAGCAATTTTATCGTTTCAATTTGATACAGGAGCGAGAACAACCGAAACAATAGATATACTCAATGATGATTTACAAGAAGACAGAATATTAATTCATGGAAAAGGAAGTAAAGAGAGATATGTTCCTATGTCAATTGAATTAAAAAAGGTACTCAAAAGATATGAAAAAATAAAGAAGATATATTTCAACAATAAGGCTATACCTAATAATTACTTTTTAAGCCGAACAGGTAAGCCTCTTACCGTTGAAGCTATAGAGAGAATATATGTTGAAGCTGCAAGAGTTGTAAAAGTAAGAAAGATTATTAGGTGTAGTCCACATACTGCAAGACATTATTATGCGGTTAAAATGCTTGAGAATAATGATGTTTATACAGTTTCAAAACTTTTAGGCCATTCAAAAATAAGTATTACTCAAATTTATCTTTCTTCATTAACCAATGAGAAGATTATTGAGCAAGGACAAGTAACAAGTCCATTAAGTGTTTTGAAATAATTGTCCAAAATAATAATCATAATCTATTAATACAATTCAGTTGGCTTAGTTAATATGGTTGATGAATTTAAAACATTAGAACAGTTTAAATCTAAGAATAAAAAATATTAAATTATAAATAATCAGCAGGGATTTTTCCTTGCTTTTTATATTTCTAAATGAATAAAACGCATTATTAAGAAAAATAAGCAAAGTTTTAACTGTAATTGAACAAATACACCAAAAGAGATATTACTTTCAAATTTGGTCTATTATAGAGCTCAAAAGTTAGGGTTATTACAGTCCAAATATAATATAATTGTTGACATTATTATATATTAATTCTATATTTATAATATGATAAACGTTATCTTGCGTTTATAAAATAAGCTTAATACTAAGGGGATAAAGTTATGGAGATTAACTATAGCTTGGCTAATGACATCTTAGAAGATACAAATAATCAATTAAAAATAGTATCAAGTAGAACTAATATTAATGAAACACATTACAAAGAAATGTATGAATTAATATCAAAAGCAATATTAAAGTTAAGGATTATATTAGAGAAAGCAGATATTATTAATGAAACATATTGCATTATTGAAAAGACGATTGTTTATTTAGAAAATGTTAAAGAACATGAATTGGCAGTAATCTGTAATATTGGAAAGCTTTCTACCAATGAGTAAAAAATAAAAGAGAAAATTAAAATGTAAAATAATTAAGTAACAGGGCTTATTTTAGAGGTGCAAATTCGATTTTTACAGTCATTTTAGTAACGATTTTTGCTATAATATTTACAACAAAAAATGCATGTAATTTTTATTAAATTACATGCATTTTTGCGTTATATTATTTAATTAAAGAGATTAAAAAAACGATAAATTCTAAAGTTTCTTAATATCACTTAGATATTTTACAAGACTTTCTTTTAATAAAAAATTCAACAATTATAAATATTGCTACTAATATTAAACCTTCAAGTTCTAATAATAAAATGCTTAAATCTTTTATTTCAGATTTATTTGTAATAAATAAAAAACTAATAAAAATTAAAAGAAGCAATCCACTAATAACCCAAATTGCACCATATTTTTTATTTGTTGAATTTTCTGTGTGTTCGATATTATTAACATCATGACCATCAAAAAACCCTGTAAACATCATTGATATAGATACTATAAAACTCCAAAATATATTAATGTTTTTAGGTGGATTAGTCCGATATATTATTCCTACTAAAATCATTATTATAGGTATAATAAAATTAATAATTATAATGAAAATATTCATGTGTATCCTCCTCTTATTATTTATTGAAAACGTATTATATATTATTATATCATCATTTCTAAAAATATATACTGTAATATTTAAAGTTTCTGCCCATATATGATTATTTATGATTTTACATGAAGAGATTAAGTAAATTCTTTACCAAAAAGATTGAATTAAAAATTCTATTTTTTTATTTTATTAAATGAATACATATGCATATAAACTAAAAAATAGTATTGTCAATATATAAAAAAAGTATTGTCAATATTAAAATAAAGTGTTGAAATATAAACAAAAAAATTGATTAAATTTTTTAAAAAACCCCTGTACAAAACGTATTGGATATTGTATAATTATATTAAATTTAAAATTTTATATATGCTCAAACATGCAAGTATCAAAGTTATTATGAAATTAGTAATAAATATTATTATTGTGAAGAACTTGGGGAATATGAAGAACAGAAAGAATAATTGAAGAAAATTGAATTAGGGGGCATTGGATGACTATAACTTTAAAACATTCAGAAATAATAAG
>DIVM01000157.1 GCA_002435835.1 Firmicutes bacterium UBA6132 | reverse complement strand
AAAGATAGGTCTAAAAGAGGTAAAAGAGTTCTTGAAGAATTTGTAGAAGCTGGTGCTCCAGATGAAATATTATACATAAATAAACCGCATATAGGAACTGATAATTTAAGAAATGTATTAGTTAAAATAAGAAAAAAAGTAATTGAATTGGGCGGAACTTTTAGATTTGAAGAACGCGTAACTGATATTTGTATTAAAGAAAATAACTTATATAAAGTTATAACTGAAAATGACATTATAGAAACTGATGTATTAATTTTAGCTATAGGACATAGCGCAAGAGATACTTTTGAAATGCTTTCTACAAAAGTTGAAATGCAACCTAAACCATTTGCTATAGGTGTTAGAATTGAACATCCTCAAGATATGATAAATAAAGCTCAATATGGTGAAATGTCTAATCATCCTGCATTAGGACCTGCAGATTATAAATTTGTTCATAAATGTAAAAATGGAAGAAGTGTATATACATTTTGCATGTGCCCAGGTGGTATGGTAACAGGTTCATCGTCAGAAACAGGCGGTGTTGTTACAAATGGAATGAGTTATTATGATAGGGATTTAGAAAATGCAAATTCAGCTATAGCAGTAACAGTAAGTCCAGAAGATTTTGGAAGCGATGATCCTTTAGCTGGCATTGAATTCCAAAGACAATTTGAAAAAAAAGCATTTGAATTAGGTGGTAGTAATTATAATGCACCTGTTCAATTGTTTAAAGATTTTGCTGAGAAAAAAGTTTCAAAATCATTTGGTGAAATATATCCAACATACAGACCTGGTTCTACATTTGCTAACCTTTGGGATTGTCTACCTTCATTTGTTTGCGAAAGTATAGTTGAAGGTGTAACTGCGTTTGGACAGTTATTAACCGGATATGACAGACCGGATGCCGTTTTAACTGGTGTTGAAACAAGAACATCTTCTCCTGTTCGTATAAACAGGGGTGAAGATATGCAAAGCAATATTAAAGGAATATTTCCATGTGGCGAAGGTTCAGGCTATGCAGGTGGTATTATGTCCGCTGCAATAGATGGATTAAAAGTTGCTGAATATATAGTAAAAACATATAAACCATTTGAAAAATAAATAATAAAAGGGACGGTTCTTAAAGTAATGAAAATAGCTGTCATTGGTGGAGGAGCTTCAGGATTAATTGTTGCTATAGTTGCAAGGCGCCGTGGTGCTGAAGTAACCATTTATGAAAAAACAAATAGAGTTGGCAAAAAAATATTGGCAACAGGTAATGGCAGGTGCAATTATACTAATATGAATATGTCCATGGATAGATATCATGGGAAAAATGTTGAAAAATCAGAAGATGTTTTTAATTTTTTTGGATTAAATGATACATTAACTTTTTTTGAAGATCTGGGTATTCATACATATGTGGATGAAAGTGGTAAAGTTTATCCTAATTCTTTGCAAGCTTCAAGTATATTAGATGTATTAAGATATGAGGTGGAAAGACTAAATATTTTAGAATTAACTGATTTTGAAGTAAAAGAATTAAGAAAGAATAAAGATAAATTTAGTATTATAGGTAAGGAAGAAACACATAATGCCGATAAAGTTATTTTGTGCTGTGGTGGTAAATCAAGCCCACAATTAGGTTCAGATGGTTCTGGTTATAAATTAGCAGAAATATTTGGACATAATTTAATAGATCCTTTTCCTGCATTAGTGCAGCTTAAATTAAAAGGAAATTATTTTAAGAAAATAACTGGCGTTCGATTTGATGGTGTTGTAAAAGGGATAGAAGATAAAAAGGTAATAAGAGAAGAAGAGGGAGAAATACTTTTCACTGAGTATGGAATTTCTGGACCTCCTATTTTGCAAATAAGCAGAATGTTAATAAATGAAAAAAATAAAGGAAAAACTGTGTATGTTTTAGTTGATAGTTTTCCTCAATTTAATAAAGTCATGCTTTATGATTTATTAAATGATCGTTTTAGCAAAATGGCTTATAAAAACCTACAAGACAGTTTAATTGGACTTATAAACAAAAAATTAATTTCTGTTGTGTTAAGTGAAGCAGGTTTTGAAAATTTTGAACAAAAAGAAAAAAAATGCAGTAAATTAAATAAAAAAGAAATTTATAAAATAGTTGATGTTTTAAAAGAGTGGAAATTTGAAGTCATAGGTCATAATACATGGGAGCAATCACAAGTTACTGCTGGTGGAATTGATTTGTTGACTGTTAATAATAAAACACTTGAATCAAAAAAAGAAAAAGGACTTTATTTAGCGGGAGAAATCCTTGATGTTGATGGAGACTGTGGCGGATTTAATTTGCAATGGGCATGGAGTTCTGGATACACGGCTGGATATTATAGTTCTGAAAATATATAACTATTGAAAGGATAAGTATATGAAAAAGTTTTTAGAGAAAATTTTTGGATCATATAGTGAAAAAGAAGTAAAAAGAATTGAGCCAATGGTTGATAAAATTATTGCAATTGACGAAGAAATGAAAACTTTGTCAGACACACAGCTTAAAGCTAAAACTGATGAATTCAAGAATAGACTTGCAAATGGAGAAACAAAGGATGACATATTAATTGAAGCATTTGCTGTAGTAAGAGAAGCTGCATGGAGAGTTCTTGGACAAAAGCATTATAAAGTTCAGTTAATAGGCGGTGTTGTTCTTCATCAAGGACGTATAGCTGAAATGCGTACAGGTGAAGGTAAAACATTAGTTTCAACATTACCAGTTTACTTAAATGCATTAGAAGGTAAAGGGGTTCATGTTATAACTGTAAATGATTATCTTGCAAAACGTGACTGCGAATGGATGGGTAAAGTTCATAATTTCTTAGGTCTATCAGTTGGCTGTGTAGTACATGGTTTAACAACTGATGAAAGAAGAAAAGCATATGGTTGCGATATAACTTATGGAACAAACAATGAATTTGGTTTTGATTACTTAAGAGATAATATGGTAATCAGAAAAGAACAAATGGTTCAAAGAGATTTAAATTTCTGTATCATAGATGAGGTTGACTCTATTTTAATAGATGAAGCAAGAACTCCATTGATAATTTCTGGAGAAGGTGATAAATCAACAACACTTTATACTCAAGCTGATTTATTCGTTCAAACATTAAAAGGGAAAGTTAAGGACCCTAATGATAAACCATCAAAAATGGATTATATGATGGGAGAAGTAGAAGAAGATAATACTGTAGATTTCATAGTTGATGAAAAAGGAAAGAACGTAACTTTAACTGCTAAAGGTGTTACAAAAGTAGAAAGATATTTCAATATAGAAAACCTTGCTGATCAAGACAACATGGAAATATCTCATCATGTCAACCAAGCATTAAAAGCTCACAATACAATGAAAAGAGATATTGATTACATTGTAAAAGATGAAGAAGTTATTATCGTTGATGAATTTACTGGGCGTTTAATGTATGGAAGAAGATATTCAAATGGCCTTCACCAAGCAATTGAAGCAAAAGAAAAATTAGAAGTAAGAAAAGAATCTAAAACACTTGCTACTATTACATTCCAAAATTATTTCAGAATGTATAAAAAATTATCAGGTATGACTGGTACTGCAAAAACTGAAGAAGAAGAGTTCAGAGAAATCTATGGAGTTGATGTAATTGAAATTCCTACAAATAGAGAAGTTCAAAGAAAAGATACACAGGATGTAGTTTACAAAACTGAACTTGGAAAATTCAATGCTGTAATTAATGAAATAGTTGAAAAACATAAATCTGGACAGCCAATATTAGTTGGAACAATTTCTATAGAAAAATCTGAACTTTTAGGAAAATTGCTAAAAAGACAGGGCATAAAACATGAAGTATTAAATGCAAAACAACATGATAAAGAAGCGGAAATAGTTGCACAAGCTGGTCGTTTAGGAGCTGTAACTATAGCTACTAACATGGCTGGTAGGGGTACAGATATAGTTTTAGGTGGTAATCCTGAATTTATTGCAAAACATAAATTAAAACAAAAAGGATTTTCAGATGAATTAATAGCTCAAGCTGATGGTTTTAATGAAACAGATGATGAAGAAGTAATAGAAGTAAGAAATATTTATAAAGATTTATTAGAAAAAGCTAAAGCAGAATTAAAAGATGAACAGCAAAAAGTTAGAGATGCTGGAGGTCTTCATATAATAGGTACTGAAAGACATGAATCAAGACGTATTGATAATCAGTTAAGAGGACGTGCCGGCAGACAGGGAGACCCAGGTTCAACAAGATTCTTTATTTCATTAGAAGATGATTTAATGCGACTTTTTGCAGGAGATAAAGTAAAAACTATAATTGAAACATTAAAAATGCCTGAAGATGAGCCATTAGAAGCAGGAATGTTAACTAGAACAATAGAAACTGCTCAAGCAAGAGTTGAAGGAAGAAATTTCAACGTCAGAAAACATGTATTACAATATGATAATGTAATGAATAAACAAAGGGAAGTTATTTATTCAGAAAGAAGAAGAGTTCTTACTGGAGAAAATCTTAAAGATTATATTATAAATATAGTGGATGATTTAATAGATAAAGGTATACAATTGTATACAATAGAAAATAAACATCCTGAAGATTGGGATATTAATTCATTTATAAAATATATTGCTGAAACATTTGCTGTTTTAATGAACCTTGAAGCATTGGATTTAAATGATTTAACTCAAGAAAAATTAAAAGAAATTGCAAAGAGTGCAGTATTAAAATTGTATGAAACAAGAGAACAAGAATTTGGTGAAGAAACATTTAGAGAAGTTGAACGCATTATTTTATTAAGAAATGTTGATACTAAATGGATGGACCACATAGATGCTATGGATGATTTAAAACAGGGAATAGGTTTAAGAGCAATGGGAAATCAAGACCCTGTAAGAGCATACCAAGTAGAAGGTTTTGATATGTTTGAAGAATTGACTGCTACAATTCAAGAAGAAACTATTAAAATGTTAATGAGAGTTAGACCACAACAACAAATTCAAAGAAAAGAAGTTGCTAAAATTACAAATATGAGCGGCGGAGATTTGGATAACGCGAGTATAAAAGCGAAGCCTGTTGTAAATAAAGATAAAAAAGTTGGGCGTAATGATTTATGCCCATGTGGAAGTGGAAAAAAATATAAAAAATGCTGCGGACAAAATGAAGAATAGAATTATTTAGCATAATTAGGAGCGGTGAATAACCGTTCCAATTTTGTATTAAAATATTTAAAGGAGTTGATAGTTTGGTAGATTTATATGAAATAACAGAAATGTTAAAAAGATTTAATGATGTATTAAATGAGGTTGGTGGTTCCCTTTGACTTGGAAAAGTTAGAGGAAGAAAATTTACTTTTACAATCTGAAATGCAGGAACCAGAATTTTGGAACAACCAAGAAAGAGCTCAATTTGTTTCTCAAAAGCTTAAAAATAATTCGGATAAAATGGAGGAATATTTAAGCTTAAAACAGCAGGTTGAAGATGTAGAACTTTTATTGCAAATGATAAAAGAAGAAGAGGACGAAAGCCATTTAGATGCACTTAAAAAAGAAATGGATGAAGTTTCTAAAAAACTTGAACAAGCAAGAATTGTGGCATTATTAAGTGGTGAATTTGATAAAAACAATGCAATATTATCCATTCATGCAGGAGCTGGTGGCACAGAAGCACAGGACTGGGCAGATATGCTTTACAGAATGTACACAAGGTGGGTGGAATCCCATGGCTATAAACAAACTGTTATAGATATTTTACCAGATACTGAAGCAGGAATAAAAAGTGTAACATTACTTATAGAAGGTGAAAATGCATATGGTTATTTGAAATCTGAAAAAGGTGTTCATAGATTAGTACGCATATCACCATTTGACTCATCAAATAGAAGGCACACATCTTTTGCATCAGTTGATGTAACTCCAGAGTTATCAAATGACGACGATATAGAAGTAAATGAATCAGATTTAAAAATTGACACATATCGTGCAAGCGGAGCTGGTGGACAACATGTTAATACTACGGATTCTGCCATAAGAATTACACATATTCCTACTGGTGTTGTTGTAAACTGCCAAAATGAACGTTCACAGCATAAAAATAAAGCAACAGCTATGAGAATGTTAAAGTCTAAACTTTTAGAAATAAAAGAAATGGAACACAAAGAAAAAATAGAAGATATACAAGGAAAATACAATCAAATAGCATGGGGAAGCCAAATACGTTCATATGTATTTCATCCATACAGCATGGTTAAAGACCACAGGACAAATGCAGAAACAGGCAATGTAGGGTCAGTAATGGACGGTAATTTAGATATGTTCATGAATGAATTTTTAAAAGCTAATTCACTAAAAAAAGATTAAATCAAAGACTTTGGGGATGGGTGATTTGGGGACGGAGCTTTTGCAGAAAAGGGTCCGTCCCTAAGCAGCGAAAGCGACCTCCCCAAAGCCGTGAACAGAAGAGGAGAAAAGAATAAATGGTAGATATTAATAAAGTATTATGTGATGAATTTAAATTAAAGCCATTTCAAGTTGAAAATGCAGTAAAATTAATTGATGAGGGAAATACAATTCCTTTTATAGCAAGGTACCGTAAAGAACAAACTGGTTCTATGGACGATGTTGTATTAAGAGATTTATATGATAGATTAATTTATTTAAGAAATCTTGAAACTCGAAAATCAGAAGTAATTAACTCAATTGAAGAACAGGGAAAACTAACAGAAAAACTTAAAGCAGAAATATTAAATGCAGATGTATTGCAAAGAGTTGAAGATTTATACAGACCATTTAAACAAAAAAAATCCACACGTGCATCAAAAGCTAAAGAAAGAGGTCTTGAACCTTTAGCAAATATCATTCTATCTCAAAATATAGTTGATGGTGATTTAGATGAATTAGCTGCTGTCTACATAGATGAAGAAAAAGAAGTAAAAAATGTGAAAGATGCATTTGCTGGAGCATGTGATATCATAGCTGAAATAATTTCTGATAATGCTGAATACAGAAAACATATAAGAGAAATTTATTTGCAGGATGGTGTTGTAGTTTCTGAAGCTGTTGATGAAGATGAACAAACAGTTTATGATATGTATTATAAATATGAAGAAGCTATAAAAACAATTGCAAATCATAGAATACTTGCTATTAACAGAGGAGAAAAAGAAAAGAAATTAAAAGTTAAAATTAAAACTCCTGATGAAAAAATAGTTAATTATATAAAATCAAAAGAAATTAAAAATGAAGAAGCATTAACAACAAGTTATTATTTATCTGCAATTGAAGATAGCTACAAGAGATTGATTTCATCTTCAATTGAAAGAGAAGTTAGGAATATGCTAACTGAAAGAGCTGAAGAAGAAGCTATAAAAGTATTTGGTAAAAACACTAAAAATTTATTGATGGTACCTCCAGTAAATGATATTAGGGTTCTTGCAATAGATCCAAGTTTTAGAACTGGATGCAAACTATCAGTTTTAGACGAAACAGGAAAACTTTTAGATTTTGGTGTAATATATCCTAATGAACCTAAAAATCAAGTAGAGCAATCACAAAAATTCTTAAAAGACTGGATTTTTAAATATAATATAGATGTAATAA
>DIVM01000070.1 GCA_002435835.1 Firmicutes bacterium UBA6132 | reverse complement strand
TTTATTTTATTAGTTTGGTCTATATTGAATTGCTCTGCAATCATAAGTCTTAATCCTCTAAACGCTGTATCTCCTGATGTTATAGGTAATACTATTACTCCAAGTATTGCAAAAACAGCACCGATTGTTCCTAAGAACTCTCTTGAAATTAAACCAATCATTAAAGTAGCATTTGTATTAACCGCTTGTCCTCTATTAAACAATACCATAGCTCCCGCAGCCCATACCATTGCTATAAATCCTTCTGCTAACATCATGTTGAAGAATGTTGTTTTTCCATCTTTTTCAGTTGTAACTGTACGAGAAATTAAAGTTACTTGAGTACCGTGAAAACCTGACATTATGCCACATGCAACTGTTATAAAAAATGTAGGTATGAAAGGTGTTTTAGTTAAATTTTGAGCAGTTATGTTTGCTAATGATAAATTGTTTAAGCTTTCCCCACCATCCATGAATACACCAATTAAAACTCCTACTGCTGATAAAATTAATATTGCTCCAAATATAGGATAAACTCTTCCGATTATTGCGTCAATTGGGAATAATGTAGCTATTAAATAATAAGCAAATATACATCCATATACAATCCACATAGTTGGATTTGAAGCTGAAGCATCTTGTCCTATAATTTCTTTTACTATTAAGTCTCCAGGTGTGTAAATGAAAACTACTCCAACTAAAACTAATAATAACCATGCTATTACATTATAAATTTTATGAATTTTTTTACCTAAATATTTTTCAATCATTCTAGGTAATTGTGCTCCACCTTCTCTCATTGATATCATACCAACGAAATAATCATGCATTGATCCTGCCAGTATACATCCAACTGGAATAGTGATAAATGCAATAGGTCCGAATAAAATACCTTGTATAGGTCCAAGTATTGGCCCTGTTCCAGCTATATTTAATAAGTTAACTAAACTATTTTTCCATGTTTTCATTTCAACAAAATCTATACCGTCTGCTTTTGACACGGCAGGAGTTTGTCTATCATCTGGTCCGAATACTTTTTCGCAGTATTTTCCATAAAAAAATCCGCCAACAATTAGTATTGCCATACCTATAAGAAATGTTGCCATTTTAATTCTCCTTTGTATTACATTATTTAATAATAATTCTTAATTTTTTGATTTAATATAATATAATAAATATTATCAATTTATATGTGAAAGTATTAACTTTATACAAAATTTGAATATTAGTTTCACTTACACATGTATCATCACAAGGCCTTTTGACGAACAACATCTAAAGTATATACCTGTTTTCGAAATATGTCAATACTTCTATTTTTCTATTTAAATAAGATTAATAGCAATTTATTCCTACTATAAAAAGGGCATTAAGCCTCCTAACTTAATTATATAAATATAATCTTTCATGAAAACATTATCCAAATCAAACTGTATAACCTATATTTTTTTATGCATTCTAATATGTTCTTTTAAATTATTATGCAAAATAAAAATATGTATAAAAAAAATGGGTGATAAGCACCCATTTTTTTAGGAAGATTAGGTTTAATTATTGAAGGCCATAAGGAGTTCTGCCATTTTTTTATTTTTATGCGCCATACTTCACTCTTTGATGATTCTGTTATATTGACCAACGTCCTTTTTAATTTTATAAATTATATTTTTCTTTTACATATTCATCTAAATATTTTGCAACTATTTTTGTTCCTGCAACTGCTTCTACAACTGTTTTTGCACCTGTAACAACATCACCTGCTGCAAAAACACCTTCTTTTGTTGTATTTCCTGTTTCATCTATAACGATTAATCCAAGTTTATCTAATTTAACTCCTCTTGTAGAATCAGCTATGATTGACCTTGGTCCTTGACTTATGGAAATTATAACAGAGTCTGCTTCATAAGTTACTTCTTCATTAGTATCTTCATTTTCTTGTAAAGGATCAGTTACTTTGAATTTAATATATTTATCTTTTATTTCAATTGGAGATCTGTAAAATTCAAAATTAACACCGTCTAATTTTGCATAGTTAATTTCTTCTTTGCTAGAAGGCATGTCTGCCTCTCCTTTTCTGTAATAAACAGTTACTTCTTTAGCACCTTTTCTAATAGCAGTTCTTGCACAATCAAGTGCAACATTTCCTCCGCCTATTACACATACCTTTTTACCTAAGCTATGAGTATTTGGACTTCTTAAATAATCTATTGCATAATAAATATGTCCTAAACTTTCACCAGGAATATTTAATTTTCTTGGTTTCCAAGTACCAGATGCTACAAATATTGCTTTATACCCGTCCCTAAACATATCATCCAAAGTTAAAACTGTTCCAATCAATGTATTAGGTCTAATTTTCACACCCATTTTAATCAATATTTCATGATATCTGTCAAGTATTGATTTCGGCAATCTAAATTCGGGAATTCCATAACGAAGTACTCCCCCGATTTCTTCATGGGATTCAAAAATAGTTATGTCATATCCTTTTCTTGCCAATAAGATGGCCATTGTAAGTCCTGCAGGTCCTGAACCTATTATAGCTACTTTTTTTTCAGGATTTATTTCAGGTTCAAAATCAATTGTGTTTAAAAAATATTCCGATGTATAATTTTCAATAGCACATGTTTGTACAGGGCTACCTTTATGATTTAAAACACAGTTTCCAACACAAAAATCTTCATGAGGACATATTAAAGACGTAACAACTGACAATGGGTTGTTGTCAAACAACAGCTTGCCAGCTTCTTTAATTTTATTTTCTTTTAATAATTTAATAACTTCTTTTAACGGCGTATCAACAGGACATCCTTTTTCACAAGATGGATTTTTACACTGCAAACACCTTTTATTTTCTTCCCATACATTAATCATTTTACTACCCCGTCAATTCTATTTATGTTAATATTAAGATTATTACCCAAAAGTACATATAAAATTAAGTTATAATCATAATTTATTTTATAATATATATTATATTAAATACATTGTCAATTTAAATACTTTTTTAACAATAAAAACACATAAAATTAACTAAATATACATTCTCTTATAGATATTATTTTAACATTCAAAAACCCAAAAGCATGTATCTATAATACTTCTAACGAAAAAAAGACAAAAGTTTTTATGTGTCTTTTGTCTTTTTTCTATTTAATTTTACTGTATTTTTAAAGAATTAAGAGGTATGTAAACTTTAAACTCTGTTCCTTTTTTATTTGAAATCACTTTAATATCTCCTTGCAATTCGTCCACAATATTCTTGATATGGGATAAACCGATGCCCGTAGATGATATTCCAGTTTTATCATCAAATTTTGTTGTGAACCCAGGATTAAATATATATG
>DIVM01000049.1 GCA_002435835.1 Firmicutes bacterium UBA6132 | reverse complement strand
GAATTGGTCTTTGAATAAAAAAGCTTTAGTTATACATAGAATGGCTGTAAATCCTAATTTAAGAAGAATGGGTATTGGCACTGAATTATTAAATTTTGCTGAAGATTTGGCTTGTAAAAATAATGTTTTTTATTTGAAAACAGATACATATTCAACTAATGAAAAAATGAATTTACTGTTTAAAAAATTTGGTTTTGAATTCGTAAGTGAAATGAGATTTTTAGGAAAAGAAAAACCATTTAATTGCTATGAAAAAGTAATGAAAACGAAAAACAAATGATTTTACCTCTAAAATTACAATCTCTGATGCATGTAATCCTGACTGATATTGAAGGATATTTTTGTGAAACAATACTTATTAATTAATACAAACAGCGATTAAGAAAAACTTAATCGCTGTTTTATCTTTAATCCTTTTTAGCTTTCATTTCAGGTCTACTTTTTTCATGTTTTGATTCATGAACGCCTATAATTTGACCATTGATAATTCCTACATCTGCATTATTTTTAGGATCTATTTTTCTAAGATCTGAATTGCTTTTTTCTCTGTCTCTCATTCTATTTTTATTATTTTTCATATTTTGTCCTTCCTTTTAAAATATGTTTTTATTAGTATTATAAATAAGAGACATTTTATTCTTGGATAAAAATAATAAAATTACATTATTTTTAAAAATTAATAAGCAAATTCAACTGTTACAGATGATTCTATTTGTATGTTGCCAGGTACTATAGGGGTTGAGGCTAAAGATTCCCTTTGAAACGTTTGATATGGTATGAATGATGTGCTGTTTTCAACAATACTTGTTGGAAAAGGTTCAGCTTTTATACCTAAGTTCATATAAATTGATTTTGCTTTTTGAATAGCATTATAAATTGCTAAATTTAAAGCTTGCTGATAATAAAACTCACGGTTAGAAATATCAAATGAAATAAAATCTACTATATTTGCTCCAGCATTAACGGCCGTATCTATGATTCTTCCAGCTTGTTCTATGTTATTAGTTTTTATTTCAAATATATTTCTAACTGTATAACCCCTGTCTATTTGTATTCCATTTTCATAATCATAGTTTTTAAAAATTGAATATTGAAATGTTTTAGTATCCGTAACACCCATTCTTTGCAGAGATTGAAGGATGGACTGGCTTATCCTGGCATTTTCCGATTGAACTTGAATTAAATTTTCTCCTGTTGTTTGAACACCTAATCGTATTATAACTTCATTTGGAACAGGTGAAACTTGACCTTGACCTGTTAAAGTCAAAGTGTTAGATTTTAAAACTCTTGACATTAGAAATCAACTCCTCACTCATATTTATTATAAATTATTCAGTTTTTATATTAATATGAATATAAAAATAAATTCATAAAATATAAATTAGGACATGATGGCCAACGCTTGTTACTTTGTTCAAGAAGCAAATCAAAAAGTTGTTGTTTATAAAATATGTTTATGTTAGAATTAAAGCCTTATTATATAGTAGCAATAGAAAGTAGAGGAATAAAAATGTCAAACTTATCAAACTGTCCAAAATGCAATTCAGAATATACTTATGAAGATAGAGGTTTATTTGTTTGCCCTGAATGCGGACATGAGTGGTCATTAGAATCACAAAAAGAAAATACTGAAGATATACTTACAATTAAAGATGCCAATGGTAATATCTTAAATGATGGTGATAGTGTTACAGTAATAAAAGACCTAAAAGTAAAAGGTAGTTCATCATCTATTAAAATAGGTACAAAAGTAAAGAATATACGATTAGTTGAAGGAGACCACAATATTGATTGCAAAATAGATGGTTTCGGAGCTATGAAATTAAAATCTGAATTTGTTAAAAAAATATAAAATCTAATCTAATTGTGATGTAGATTTATTAATGTAATAAATTTGTAAATATTTAAATTGAAATTTTGATATAATCGATATTATAATAAAATAATTTAGATTTTAAAAAGAAAGCATGCTAATTAGTTAAATTAACATGCTTTTTTGTTATGAATTTTAATTACTGAGCAAGTATATTTCGTAATACATCTTTTCCGTGAATGATTTTTAGCAATTCATCTTCTGTTTTAATAACATCATTTCTTGTTTTAAAGTATCTGTTTACTTTTTTTGCAAGTTCCTTTAAATCTATTTCCATGGAAGAAATGAAATCTATTACACTTTTTCCTGAGTAAATAGCATTAAGATAGGGTGCAACTATATATTTAACATCGTAAAGTATTGAGTTTTCTATCCAGTAATCAACATGGGGTAAATTTAGATTTTTTTCCATAAGCTTTGTCAGTGATTTCAAACCGTCGTCAGTAGATTCCCAAAAGTCAACATATACATAATCAAACTGATTTAGAAATTCTTCGTTATAGTATTCTATGGCATCACCGTGTATTATTTCAAGATTTTTATCAGTTTTAAACTGTGGTCTAATATAGTTTTCAAATAAATCGATAACGTCTTTATTAAATTCAACAACAGTTACTTCTTTTACTTCGTCTTTTAGCAACCAAGAGTAGGGGAGAAATCCAATTCCAAGACCCATGGCAAGACATTTTCCATGACCTTTATTTATACCTTCCTTCATGCTTTCCATTTCACTTATTGCAGGTGACATCCAAACTTTACTTCCTTGCATTAAAACCGGCATATGAACGTCTGTTTCAAAGTATCCTATGGGGTGATGGTGGAACAAATATTTTCCCATAGGCTCATGAAAATTCATGCTCATTAAAGTCCTTTTTTTAATAGTAATATTATCATAATTCACCGTATCAGAATCCACGTAATTTAGTTTGATATCTCTAAAATATGGATTCTCGGTTAAAATTTTTGTATCGTATTTTAAGCTGTCAACATTAACGTTATATTTTTTTAGTATTTCTTTGAGTTCTTTTTCTTTTTTTGGAGTAAGTATACTTTCAGTATAACTTAGAATAGCAGTTATATAGTCATTAGCATCAACCATGGAATTTATTAGGTTTTTCATAGCTATATTTAGTTCATCATTTTTTTCAAATTTAATCATAATTACCTCGAATTTATATAAAACTTTTAACCATATAATATCATAGTTTTAGCATTTTTAATAAGTAATATTTTTTATAATGTGATCTTAAAAATTGTTGTCAATTATTTTTAAAGTTAAGTTACAGTATCAGGTTTAAGCCATTTCGTTCGCCACAATTTTTAAGTAATCTCAATCGGATATATTATTAAAAATTGGAAACATTATAAGTGATATACAATTATACAAATAAAAAGGAGGCTTGTATAGTGAGTTCAAATACCTTACCTAATGAAAAGTTTAAAGAATTAGAAGAGTTTATTAAAACTGTACCTATTGACCGCGGTTCTTTAATTGAAGTTTTACATAAAGCTCAAGAAATTTTTGGTTATCTCCCTGAAGAAGTTCAGGATTTTGTGGGTGAAAAATTGCATATTTCTACATCTTCGGTATATGGGGTCGTATCCTTTTACTCATACTTCACCACAGAGCCTAGGGGTAAATATGTTATAAGTATTTGCACAGGGACAGCTTGTTTTGTACGAGGGGCTGCGGACATTTTAGGTGAATTTGAAAGAAGGCTTAAAATAACAACGGGAGAAACTACACCGGATAAAAAATATACTATTGAAACACTTAGATGTGTAGGAGCGTGCGGACTTGCTCCAGTAGTAACGGTTAACGGCAAAGTTTATGGTCATTTTAAAACTAATGATGTAATTAAAATTTTAGAAGAGTACTCAGAGTAATAATAAAATTTCTATAGAGAAAGGAGTATTTAAACTTGGATAAAATTAATTCTTTTCAAGAACTTAAGAAATCTCATGAGAATTTTAGAGAATTGCTTAATCTTAGAAAATCGTCTCATGAAAAAAATATTGTTGAAGAAAATGTTATACATAAACGTGAAATATTAGTTTGTGGAGGAACTGGATGTCAATCTGCTGAAAGTCAAGTTACTGTTGATAAATTAAATGAAAAAATAAAAGAAGCAGGTCTATCTAATGAAGTAAAAGTACATATAACAGGTTGCTTCGGTTTTTGTGAAAAAGGGCCAATTGTAAAAGTTTATCCTGACAATGTATTTTATATTGAAGTAAAAGTAGAAGATGTTGAAGAAATAGTACAGCAACATTTAATTCAAGGAAAAATAATTGATAGGTTGTTGTATGAAGAACCGTCTACAAAACTAAAAGTAAATAGACAGGAAGAAATGTCTTTTTATGAAAAGCAGGAAAGAATTGCACTTAGAAATTGTGGTCTCATAAATCCAGAAGATATAAGCGAGTCAATTGCTGAAGAAGGTTATATGGCTTTGGGGAAAGTTATCACTGAAATGTCACAAGATGAAATTATAAAATTAATTTCAGATTCCAAGCTTAGAGGGCGAGGTGGCGGGGGTTTTCCTACAGGTACAAAGTGGTCTTTTGCTAAGAAATATGATTCTTCACAAAAATATATCATATGTAATGCAGATGAAGGAGATCCGGGTGCTTTTATGGATCGATCCATTTTAGAAGGTGATCCTCATAGCGTGTTAGAGGCTATGGCAATTGCCGGATATGCTATAGGTGCATCTGAAGGATATATATATATTAGAGCTGAATATCCATTGGCCATTCATAGACTTAAAATAGCAATTAATCAATCACGAGAATGTGGCTTTTTAGGTAACAATATTTTAGGAACTGACTTTAGTTTTGACATAAAATTAAAATATGGTGCTGGTGCATTTGTTTGTGGTGAAGAAACATCTCTAATTCATTCTATAGAAGGGTATAGAGGTGAACCACAAAATAAACCCCCATATCCTGCAGAAAGTGGACTATGGGATAAACCAACCGTTGTAAACAATGTAGAAACATTAGCTTGTATTCCTGCTATTATAAATAAAGGATGGGAATGGTTTAGCAGTATAGGAACGGAAACATCAAAAGGAACTAAAGTTTTTGCTTTAGCAGGCAAAGTTAATAATGTTGGATTAGTTGAAGTCCCAATGGGAACTACATTAAGAGAAATTATATATGATATTGGTGGTGGCGTTAAAAATGGGCGTAAGTTCAAAGCTGTTCAAACCGGTGGACCTTCTGGAGGATGCATTCCTGCTGAGCTTTTGGATACGCCAATAGATTATGAATCTTTAAATTCTATAGGTTCAATGATGGGATCAGGTGGGATGATTGTTATGGATGAAGACAATTGCATGGTAGATATTGCAAAATTTTATCTTGAATTTTCATTAGAAGAATCCTGCGGCAAATGTACACCTTGTAGAATAGGAAATACCAGACTCTTTGAAATTTTAGAAAAAATTACAAAAGGTAGGGCTACAGAGAATGATTTAGATAATTTGAAAGAGCTTGCTGAAATTGTTAAAGATACTTCTCTTTGTGGTCTTGGTCAAACATCTCCAAATCCAATTCTAAGCACTCTAAAGTATTTTGAAGACGAATTTATTGCTCATATAAGAGATCGAAAGTGTCCAGCCGGTGTATGTAAAGAATTACTTATGTATGAAATAACTGATAAATGTATAGGGTGCACTCGTTGTGCCAAAATTTGCCCAGTTACATGCATTCACGGTAAATTTAAAGAACTCCATGTTATCGATCAGGAAAGATGCATTAAATGTGGTTCTTGTTATGAAGTTTGTCCTGTAAGTGCCATTATAAGAAAGTAAAAAGAGGTGATAAATATGAAATCATTAAATGTAACTATCAATGATAAAAAAACAAAAGTACCTGAAGGCACTACTATTTTAAGGGCAGCTGAAAGCATTGACATTCATATACCAACTTTATGTCACTTCAAACTTAACGATGATGTAACTATAAATGATCCTGGTTCATGTAGGGTATGTGTTGTAGAAGTAGAAGGACGCAGAAATTTAGCTCCAGCTTGTTCCACCCCCGTGTCCGATGGAATGGTTGTAAAAACAAATTCTATAAGAACTATTAAAGCTCGTCGAACTATAGTGGAACTTTATCTTTCAAATCACCCTAAAGAATGTTTGCTTTGCGAAAAAAATCTTCGTTGTGAACTTCAATCTTTAGCAGCAGAATTAGATATACGAGAAATTAAATACCAAGGTAAAAGAGCTCAGTACCCTATTGACAATTCAAGTTATTCTATTATAAGAAATTTGGATAAATGCATACTTTGCAGGCGCTGTGAAACAATGTGCAATGAAGTGCAACAATGTAATGTGCTTTCTGGAATTAACAGGGGATTTACAACTAATGTTGCTCCTGCTTTTAATGAGCCAATAAATAAATCAAATTGTACATTTTGTGGGCAATGTGTAGCAGTTTGCCCTACAGCTGCGTTGACAGAAGTAAATTATACAGGGGAAGTATGGGATAAAATAAATTCAAAGGATAAAATAGTTGTAGTGCAAACAGCACCTGCTATAAGAGCTGCATTAGGAGAAGAATTTAATTTAAAACCTGGAACGCTGGTAACAGGCAAGATGGTAAGTGCACTTCGTCAATTAGGATTTGATTATGTTTTTGATACAGATTTTGCAGCTGACTTAACTATAATGGAAGAAGCCAGTGAGTTTGTGCATAGGCTTAATAATGGAGGTACACTACCTATTCTTACAAGCTGCTGTCCTGCTTGGATTAATATGTTAGAACATGACTATCCTGATATGTTAGATATTCCTTCAACATGCAAATCTCCTCATCAAATGATGGGTATTATGACTAAAACATATTTTGCAGAAAAAATGGGTATAGACCCTAAAAAAATTGTAGTTGTATCAGTTATGCCATGTCTTGCGAAAAAATATGAAGCAGCAAGAGATGAATTGAAACATGATAATTTAAGAGATGTTGATATTGTAATATCTACACGTGAATTAGCAAAAATGATTAGAGAAGCAGGAGTAAATTTTAATTCACTAAGTGACGATGATTTTGACAATCCATTAGGAGAATCAACAGGAGCTGGTGTTATATTTGGAGCTTCAGGCGGTGTATTAGAAGCAGCTGTGCGTACTGCTTATGAGTGGATTACAGGCGAAACAGGACCTGCTCTGCAATTCAAATCAATAAGAGGTTTAGAAGGAAGCAAAACTGCAACTTTCAAAATAAAAGATATGAAAGTAAATGTAGCAGTAACCAATGGTTTAGGAAATGCAAGAAAACTTCTTGAATCCATAAAAAACGGTGAATCTAATTACCACATAATTGAAATTATGGCATGCCCAGGCGGTTGTATAGGTGGTGGAGGCCAGCCGTTTTTACATGGCGATATTTCTAAACTTAAAAAAAGGGCAGAAGCAATTTATAAAGAAGACAAAAATAAAGATATAAGAAAATCTCATGAAAACCCATATATTAAAAAGATATATGATGAATATTTAGGAGAACCTTATGGAGAAAAAGCCCATGAGCTACTGCATACACATTATGTGGACCGTAAATATGAAAACATGAATAAAACAAAACTTAAGTAGCAGTTTCCATATAGGGTCCAATCTCCTCATCAAACAATTGAATAAAACAATCGAAAAACTCCTCAAAATTTGAGGAGTTTTTCGATTGTGGATACACTTTCATATATATATACACGTAAAGTTACGTAGTGGAGTAAAATTAATAAAGAATAGATAGATTGCGATTTAAATAATGTTATGAATATTGCAAGGTAAAAAGGAAAAACATTTATTGCATTAGAGTTTATTTATATTCCTATATGCAAAAGAATTATTGTTAATAAAAAAATCCAGCAAGTGATTAATCAATAATCATGAAGCATAAAGGGAATAAGTATAAAATTATTATGAATTAAAATTAAAAAGGTTATATTTAAATACATACTTAAATATAATCAAATATACATAAGCTAATAATACAATGGGGGATGAACAATTGAAGGAAATAATGCCATATGTATTTGCTATTTTAACGGGTATATTTACTACTATAGAAGCAACCGTTAATGCACAATTAGGAAGATTTGTAACTCCTAAAATAGCAACTTTACATAGTTTGTTCGTAGGTTTATTAGTAATGTTGATTGCAAACTTTTTGAATGGTTCTTTAAATCAATACAGTAAAGTATATAATATTGAATTACAATGGTTAATTGGTGGTATATTTGGAGCATCAATTATTTATCTTATGACTTTAACAATACCCAAATTAGGTATAACATTAACTTTAACAATTGTTATTACTTCTCAAATTTTAAGTAGTTTTTGTATAGATGCATTTATATTTAAAGAGAAACAATTAGAAATAACTACGATTTTTGGAGTAGCTTTAATTATTACAGGTTTATATTTTATAATGGAGTAATGGTAGTTTTTGTTAATCATGTCATAATAAACTCCTTCAAAAATATTATTCTCCATACAAACAGAAGAAACTACCATAGCATAAATCAATCAGAAATTCAAAAATAATGAAAAATCAGTATTGACTTGTTTTGTAAAATTGATATAATTAATTGAAATGGCATATGTCGTTAAATGTCGTGAAACGAGGTGAAAGAATTATGCCAAGACCTAAGAAGTGGAGAAAAGTGTGCTGCCTTCCTGACAGCAACAGATTCGGACCTCTTGATTCTCCAATATATAAAGAACATTTTATTATTATGACTATTGATGAATATGAAACCATCAGGCTTATAGATTTGGAAGGTTTATCGCAGGAAGAGTGTGCCAACCAGATGAATGTAGCGCGTACGACTGTCCAAGGTATTTACAGCGATGCAAGAAAAAAACTTGCAGAGTCTCTAGTCAACGGAAAAGTTCTAAGGATAGAAGGCGGAGATTACAAGCTTTGTGACGGAGATGAGGAATTTTGTGTGCACAGAAACTGCCAAGGGTATAGATGCAAGATGAACTTTTTAAAAGATGAAGGAATTGAAGAATAATCACTTCCATGAGATGTTATAAAAAATATAAAAAACATGTTACAAGGTAAATGCTTTGTAGCATGTTTTTTATATTTAAAATTATTATAGACATATGTCATAGAAGTAGTATAATATAATTATATATGACATATGTCAAAATATAATATGGAGGTATTTATGTCTTACAGCCCGTTATTAGGAAGTTCTTTGACTCACACTAAAATGAGGACACCGGAAAATATATCTGAATTTTCTGGGATGTGTTCAGTTTGCACATGTAATTGTACTGGCACTTGTGAAATAGGTTTGTCCGCACTTAGAGGTTCTGAAGCAATTTATCCATTTGAAACAGATATCAATCAATTTGCTTCAGAGAAGAAATACCCGCTGGACTTTTCTCATCTCAATATTAATGGAAGAGTTTTCGGGACAGAAGGTTGCGAAGAAAAAGCCGAACATGCGACTTATCCAAAAGCTAACATACATATGGAATTTGGCAGCGATAGAAAAATAAAAATGAATGCTCCTATTATTTTGCCGGCCATGGCAAAGCTTAATTGGAAAGATTATTATGCTGGAGCAGCCATGTCGGGAGTATTGGCTGTTATTGGCGAAGACGTTGTTGCAAAAGATAAAAACCTTATAATTGAGAACGGTAAAGTTATTTCTTCCCCTTTAATCGAAGAAATGGTAAATTCATTCAGAAAATATTACAGAGGCTACGGAGATATAATTCTTCAGGCCAATTATGACGATGAAAACCTTGGGGTGTTGGATTATGGCATTACTAAGCTTGGTGTTAAATCTGTAGAATTGAAATTCGGTCAGGCAGCAAAGGGCATTCAAGGCATAGGGAGAGTGAAAAATATAGATGATGCCATAAAATTTCAGAAGATGGGATATTTGATTTATCCAAATCCATCAGACCTTGAAGTTGTTCAAAACTACATTGATGGAAAAGGTCAAATATTTGAAAAAATAGGAAAGCTACCGATGTGGAATGAAGAAATACTAATTAAACGAGTTGCTGAATTAAAAAACCTTGGGGCTGAACATATTTGCTTTAAAACAGGTCCATTTGATCCTAAAGATTTGTTGAGAATTATAAAAATTGCTTCTGAGGCAGGAGTTGATTTGATAACATTTGACGGAGCAGGCGGAGGCACAGGAAACAGCCCTGTAAAAATGATGAATGAATGGGGTATTCCAACTGTTTATTTAGAAAGCATGCTACATGATATTTTGAAAAGATTAGAGTCTAAGAATTACAAGCTTCCTCAAATTGCCATAGCAGGAGGATTTGCTACGGAGGATCAGATTTACAAGGGATTATCGCTGGGGGCACCATACATAAGCTTCGTAGCTATAGGAAGGGCAGCAATGGCTGCCGCCATGGTAGGAAAACAGGTTGAAACATTAATAAACTTAGGTTCTGTTCCTAAGGAATATCAGAGTTTCGGTTGTACAAAGGAAGAAATATTTGCAGACATCAGGGAGTTAAAGCTTTACTATAAAGATGCGCAAAATATTCCCGGGGGTGCAATAGGTGTTTATTCTTATATCAACAGGATATCGGCAGGACTTAAACAGCTCATGGCTTTAAACAGAAAGTTCAAATTAAATTTAATAGACAGAAGCGATATAATACCTTTAACCGAACTTGCAGCCCAAGTTACAGGCTTAGACACATATGACGACATATTAGTTAGGGAATTAAATAAATTGTAATTTAATAAATTAAAGCGAAAAATGCTCAATAACATTAAATTATTAGTTTAAGATTTTGAGCATTTTTATATTTCATATATATATATTATATATTATATCTTCTATTAGATGGATGAAAACATAAATATCCATTGTTATTTTAATTGATATGGGCATAAATAAAGAAATTTTTTACAATGGTTATTGACATATGATGGTTATAAAGTTATAATTTTACTAAATGTTAAGCTTTTATTTTATGGGTACAGTTGAAGAAATTCAGAAATATAAATATCTAAGAGAGGTTATACAAAATGAGTGATATGGAATTGTGTATAGAGGCAAGAAACAAAGCTGGAAATTATTTTAAGGATGGATATAATTGTGCAGAGGCGATTTTTTTAACATTCCGCGAACTATTGTTGCCTGAACTTGATCCAGCAATGGTTAAACTGGTTACTGGATTTGGAAACGGTGTTGGACAAGCAGGATGCATGTGTGGTGCATTAACAGGTACTATTGTATCTTTGAATATGCTCAATGGTAGGACGTCAAATCATGAAAGCAATGCTAAAGCTTATGAATATTCTAAGGAATTTAGCGAGCGATTTGAGACAAAATATGGTGCTTCTTGCTGCCGTGTATTAAATACCTATCCGTTTGGTACAAAAGAACATTTGACAAATTGTCTTAAAATTACAGGAAATACAGCGAAATTGTTTATGGAGTATCTTCTTGAAAAAGGTCTATATGTACATGAAAAAGTGAAAATATGATTCGTGACAAATTATAATCATAAATTTAATATAAAACAAAAAAATCAAGCGAGCAAATTGCTTGATTTTTTTGTTTTTAACAATTTATTATTGACATATGTCGCAATTAATGTATAATTAATCTAAGGCGACATATGTCGAAAATCAATTGATGAAGAATTAAGAAATTTATAATGAAGAGCAAGCAGCTGAAATAGCATCTGACTGCTTGTTATGACGGCGTTTAGAAAATATATCAGGAGGTCAATCATGAGAATAGCTATACCATCAGAAGATAAAATAATGGATGCGGAGGTATGTCAGTCATTTGGACGCGCACCATATTTTCTTTTGTACAACACGATTACAAAGGAAAGCGAGTTTTTAGATAACAGAGCAGTTGTAAGCCAGGGTGGGGCAGGTATAAGAGCGGCACAAGTAATAGCTGATAATGGAATTAAGGCAATCATTACACCACGTTGTGGGGAGAATGCAGAAAAACTATTTAGAAGTGCTGAAGTGCTTATTTACAAATCAATACCTGGTACAGTACGTCAAAACATAGATGAATTTGTTTCTGAGAAACTAAATTTGCTCAATGAATTTCATGCTGGTTTTCACGGTCATGAATAATAATGCCAGAACTTGTAGGCAATGTTTGGAAAGAATGGAATGTAAAAGAGAGATTAATATGAAATGTGAGGATAATTTAAGATGAAAATTGCAATACCAGTAGATGAAAAATCAATGAAAACTACCGTATGTATGTCATTTGGTCGTACACCATATTTTCTTATTTATGAAACAGAAACAAAAGAGAGTGCTTTTTTAGATAATAGTGCAGCAGCAAGCCAAGGGGGTGCAGGAATAAAAGCTGCCCAGTCGCTTGTTGATAATGATGTTAAGGTTTTAATTACTCCAAGATGCGGTGAGAATGCAGCAGATGTTATAAAAGCTGCTAATATAGAAATGTATAAGACAATTAATGATTCTATAAAAGATAATATTAATGCTTTTAATAATAATCAGTTATCGTTGTTAAAAGAAATCCATGCCGGATTTCATAATCATGGAGGAAAATAAAATGAAAATAGCTGTCCTAAGCGGTAAGGGTGGCACAGGTAAAACACTTGTATCGGTAAATTTAGCTGCATCAGTAAAGGAATCAACTTATATAGACTGTGATGTAGAAGAACCAAATGGACATTTGTTTTTTAAACCTAAAAATATTGAATCAGAAAAAATTTCAATTAAGATTCCAACTGTAGATGAAAAACTTTGCAGTGGATGCCGTAAATGTGTTGAATTTTGTAAATTTAATGCATTGGCATATATAAATAATAAAGTAATTGTTTTTGATGATGTTTGCCATTCTTGTGATGGATGTATATTGCTTTGTCCTGAAAAGGCAATAACAGAAAAAGAAAAAATAGTTGGTGAAGTACAAAGCGGTGTTTCTAAAAATGTTACTGTAATTACAGGCATATTAAATACTGGTGAAGCTTCAGGTATTCCAATAATTAAAAAACTTTTGAATAAGAATAGTGAAGAAAAGGAATTTGCTTTCATAGACTGTCCGCCCGGAAGCGCCTGCATAGTAATGGAAAGCATCAAAGATGCAGACTATTGCATATTAGTTGCAGAGCCTACTTTGTTTGGCGTTCATAATTTAAATATGGTATACGAACTTGTTAAGTTATTTGATAAACCTTATGGAGTAGTGTTAAACAAGTGTTTAAGCGAAGAAAACCCGGCTGAAAAATTTTGTAATGAAAAGAATATTAAAATTTTAGGCAAAATTCCATTTGATAATGAGTTAGGAACGATAAATTCAAATGCACTGATTTCCACAAGAGAAAATAAAAAATATAAAGATATGTTTTCATCGCTGCTTCAAATTGTTGCTAAGGAGGTAGAAAATGAAACAATTATTAATTCTTAGTGGCAAGGGTGGCACAGGCAAAACAACTGTTGCTAGCGCCTTTATTAAGTTATCAAATGCTTTAGCATTTGCAGATTGCGATGTTGATGCTCCTAATTTGCACCTCATCATGAACAACAAGGCTGAACCAGTTACAATTGATTATTATGGACTTCCTAAAGCTGAAATAAATACAAATTTATGTATTCATTGTGATATTTGCAGACAAAATTGCCGTTTTGATGCAATAAAAGTGGATAATGTTAATAATGAATATAAAGTTGATAACTTTGCTTGTGAAGGCTGTGGTGTTTGTGATGCTGTTTGTCCGGCATGTGCTGTATCTCTTAAACCACATGTTGCAGGAAAATTGATGCTTTATGTTGATGATAAGGTGTTTTCTACTGCAGAACTAAAAATGGGAAGCGGAACGTCTGGGATGTTAGTTACTGAAGTTAAAAAGCAAATGAAGAAATCAGCACTAAATGCTGAATTAGCGATCATAGATGGATCTCCAGGCATAGGTTGTCCTGTCATAGCATCAATTAGCGGTGTAAACATGGTTTTGATTGTTGCTGAACCATCTATATCAGGAATCAGCGACATGGAAAGAATTATAAATACTGCTGAAAAATTTCAAACCAAAGTTGCTGTTTGTGTCAATAAATATGATACTAATACTGAAAATACAAATAAAATTGAGTTATTTTGTATAACAAATAATATACCTTTTGTAGGTAGAATACCATTTGATTCAAATGCTGTAAAAGCTATTAATAATGCAAAGAGCATTGTTGATATTGATTGCATAGCAGGACGTGCTACAAAAGATGTATTTTATAAAACTATAAAAATTTTAGATTAATTTAGGAGACAAGAATTATGAGCAAAAATTGTAATGAAACTTGCAGTTCATGCGGTGAAGACTGTAAAGACAGAAAGGAAGCGTTCGATTTTTCAGAAAAACCACATGAACTTAGCAGCATCAAAAAAGTTATAGGCATTGTTAGCGGAAAAGGTGGAGTTGGTAAATCTTTGATGACATCAATGCTTGCAGTAGCAATGCAAAGGAGAGATCACAACGTGGCAATTTTAGATGCTGACATTACTGGTCCATCAATACCTAAAGCATTTGGCGTGACTGAAAAAGCAAGAGGTACTGAGTTTGGAGTGTGGCCTTCAAAAAGTAAAACAGGAATAAATATTATGTCTATAAATCTTTTGTTAGATAATGATACTGATCCAGTTATATGGCGAGGTCCTATAATAGCAAATACAGTTAAGCAGTTTTGGACAGATGTAATATGGACAGACATAGATTATATGTTCGTTGATATGCCCCCTGGAACAGGAGATGTTCCTTTGACAGTATTTCAATCATTGCCAGTGGATGGAATAATAGTTGTAACATCACCTCAGGAACTTGTTTCGATGATAGTGGAAAAAGCTGTTAAGATGGCTGAGAATATGAATATTCCTATTATAGGCGTTGTTGAAAACATGTCTTATTTTAAATGTCCAGATTGTAATAAAGAATATAAAATTTTCGGAGACAGCAAAATTGAAGAAGTTGCCAAAAAACATAATTTAGATGTTGTAGCAAGGATTCCTATGGATCCAAAAATTGCTGCAGCATGTGATAAAGGAATGATTGAGCTTTGTGATGATAGTTTATTAAATAATATAGTAGAAATTTTAGAAAATATAAAAAATTCAGAAAATAAGGGAGAAAATAAAATGAAAATAGCAGTGGCAAGTGAAAGTGGAATGGTTACAGAACATTTTGGACATTGTGAAAGCTTTGAGATTTTTGAAACTGAAAATAATAAAATTGTAAAAAGTGAAACTGTACCAAATCCAGGACATAAACCAGGGTTTTTACCGAACTTCTTAAATGACATGGGAGTAAATGTTATTATATCAGGTGGAATGGGAGGAGGAGCCATTGAAATATTTAATGAAAAAGGAATTGAAGTAATTACAGGTGCAAGGGGAGATGCAAAGGCTGCAACAGAACAATATCTCTTAGGTTCACTTAAATCTACAGGCTCAGTTTGTCATGAACATCAACACCATGATGAATGTGGCAACTAAATAAATTTGAACGAGCTAAATTAAAAATAACATTTAAAATAGAAGCAGCGATTGTATCATACATTTTCTGCTCTGTTTTAAATTATGAGGGTTTAATTTGAATATGTTGTACAGCAAATTTTATATAAATTCCCTTGATTTGTAGTTAGTATACCAATAGCTAAGTATAATAAGAAATACAGAAGCATTTGTGTTTTCTTTAATAGTGGCATAATAAAGTTCAGTTATAGGTGTACATTTACAGGGATAGAATAAATCATCCATTTCAACGGGTGGTTATTTTTATTTAGTAAAAAAGCCTTAAAACCACTTGGGTTAAAGGCCTTTTTAGCAAAATGAATTTTTTGATATTAATTATGGCATCCGTGCTCATGTTCATGGCAGGAGTCACCAGAGTCAACAAGAGATCCATCAAGCCATTTAAGAACTACATCTTTAACATCACCAGAACATCCACGTAATACTTCTATGCCTGAGTTGTTTAATACATTAACTGCACCTTCTCCCATATTTCCTGCAAGCATAATCTTTACACCTATTTCTGAAAGAGTTTGTGCTATATTGGATTTACAACCACAGCCTGCAGGTGAGGCGAGGGTTTCCTGAGCGACTATTTCTTTATTATTGTTGATTGTAAAAACGGTAAAATATTCGCAGTGGCCAAAATGATCATCAATTAGATTCTGTCGAGATGGTAATGCAATTTTCATATAAAAACCTCCGATAAAATAGCATAAGTTTTATTTTCCATATATCGTTATTGACATATGCGCCTTATAGACTTATTATAATACATGAATAACATATGTCAATAACTATTTGCAATATTCGTAAATGAAGATAAGCCTACTGCGTAGTAAGAAGCTTAATATGATAATATACCCGAAAGAGGACAGACTTACACATGGTCGTCAACATGAAAGTGAGTTGTAATAACTTTAACCCAGAGTGTTGTCTAAAAACATCATAACTACAAAACCTATTAGCAATGCATGAGTGGCAAGTTTAGAATGCCCTTCATGGTTTTGGGTTTCAGGTATAATTTCATGACTGATTACGAAGAGCATTGCTCCGGCGGCAAAAGCCATAGCAAACGGTAGAACAGGTCTTGCAATCTGTACAAGTCCAACACCCAAAAGTCCACCTATAGGTTCAACCAGCCCTGTAGTTAATGCAATCAAAAATGCTTTTCTAACTGAATATTTTTCCCTTACAAGGGGCAAAGCTACTGCCAGACCTTCAGGAAGATTTTGCAGACCAATTCCTATTGCAAGACTTATTCCATTAGCAATATCACCATCACCAAAACCCACACCCACTGCTAATCCTTCAGGGAAATTATGTATTGTAATAGCAATAACAAAAAGCCATACCTTACGCAATCTGGGATTCATATTGATACTTATGGGAAAGGTTTTTTTAAAACTATTTTCAATTACTTCCGTTCCGTTTATTGCATTTGTAAGCAAATTAGTATCGGGGAAATATCTATCTATAAAGTCAATGAAAAAACCTCCACATAAAATACCAATCAATGTGATTGTGGCTCCTGGAACACCACCACCACCTTTTTCGATAGCAGGGACTATTAGACTGAATGATGTAGTTGCAAGCATTACCCCAGCCGCTACACCTAAAAGAGCATCTAATAATTTTCTGGTGATATTTCTGGTGAAGAAAATAGGAATTGCACCTATTCCTGTAGCTAATCCAGCAGCCATACTTGCGATTATACCAAGCCAAATCAAATTATACTGCGATAAATATTCAACCATTTAAAACCTCCATTTCATAACGCTATTTTATAGTATGAATTGAAAAAGGTATGGTTACATTTTTTTTAGTAACTGTTAACTCTTTAAAAAAGGAATTATAAAGTAAGAAGATGATTTCTGTATTGAACGATTCATTCTTAAGAGAATTTTACATAGTTTTCTTTTTTCTTGCTTTAAAAATGTATATTTTATATAATTTGATAGAAAGTATAAAACAGGTAAATTTTCATTAATCAAATTATTCGAGGAGTATGTAAATGAAAAAGGATAATGGTGTAAAAGCTTTTTTAAAGAGAAAGGATATTGAAATTTCTGTTCAAAGGTATTTGATTGATGCACTGGGGTCAATGGCAGGAGGGCTATTTGCATCTTTGTTGATAGGTACAATATTGAATACTATAGGAATCAAGCTTAATATTCCATTTTTAAGTAAAGTTATTTGGCCTATAGCGAAAGAAATGACAGGTGCTGCCATTGGAGTTGCAGTTGCTTATTCATTAAAATCGCCTCAGTTTGTATTGTTTGCTTCTGTAATAACTGGGACAGCGGGTAATGCTCTAGGCGGTCCGGCAGGAGCATTTATTGCTGCATTAATAGGAGCAGAGTTTGGCAAGCTTGTGTCAAAGGAAACTAAGATAGATATAATATTAACTCCTGGAGTTACAATTATTGTAGGTGTTTTTATTGGTTCTGCTATTGGGCCAGCCATTGGTGCATTTATGACAGCAACAGGTAATTTAATTATGTACGCTACAACATTAAGACCATTATTAATGGGAGTACTGGTTTCTGTTATTGTTGGAATGGTACTTACCTTACCAATCAGCAGTGCAGCTCTTTGCATGATGCTTGGACTTTCAGGGATAGCCGGTGGCGCAGCAACTGCAGGATGTTGTGCTCAAATGGTTGGATTTGCTTCAATGAGTTTCAAGGAAAACGGATGGGGAGGAATTGCTGCACAAGGAATAGGAACATCAATGCTTCAGGTCCCAAATATCGTAAGAAATTGGAGGATATGGATACCCCCTACAATAGTTTCTGCTATTACAGGGCCAATGGCTACATTAGTTTTTCAAATGGAGAATTCTCCAATAGGTTCAGGTATGGGTACCAGTGGTTTTGTAGGTTTGATTGAAACAGTGTCTACAATGGACTCGGCAGGTAAGGGAGGCCTGATGATGTGGCTTGGTATTTTAATTTTATACATAATAATACCTGCAGTTCTTACTCCTATAATTTGTGAAGTTATGAGAAGGAAAAACTGGATTAAAGATGGTGATTTAAAATTAGATATTTAAAAATGATTATATACTTTAAGAAAAAAATTAAAACGCTTGCAATAAAGAAATAAATTTGTTATAATTTCTTTCGGTTATTCCCCCAATAACCCTTTAACCAATTTATATTCCAAACCCCCTTTGTGAATATATACATTACAAAAATGGCCCCGTAGGCCATTTTTGTGTTTTATAGACTTTATGCAAAATTATAAAAGAAAATGAGCCTTAAAATGTGTTCAACACTTTAAGGCTCATTTTTAGTTATATGGTTTGGCACCAATATATACGTAATAATATTATTACATTAATTATAAAAATAGTCAAGTGGAAAATTTTGCAAAAAAGGTGTTTTTTATTCAGTACAGAATACTTGTAGTTTAATTGGAAACAATATGGTTGGAGGTGTTTTACTATGATATCACGTAAATCAGTTATAACTTTTGGAATGGTGGCTATTCCAATTGCCATGTATACAGCCACACAGGACAATGATATACATTTCAATCAGTTACATAAGGAAGACAATAGCCGTATTCGATATAAGAAGAGCTGCGCCCACTGTGGTAAGGAAATTAGTACAAAAGACATTGTAAAAGGATTCGAGTATGATAAGGAAAAATATGTAGTAATAACAGATGAAGAAATTGAAAAAATAAAAACAGAAAAAGAAAAATCAATTCAAATTTTGCACTTCGCACAATTAAATCAGATTTCACCTGTTTACTATGAAAAAACATATCAGGTCGCACCCGAGGCAGGTGGTGAAAAGGCCTTTGAGTTGTTGCGCTCATCACTTATGGCTGAACAGAAAATAGCTATAGGCAAAACTGTTATGGGTACCAAGGACACACTTATGGCAATAATTCCTCGGGAGGATGGTATACTCATTTCTACCATGTTTTATGCTGATGAAATTAAAGAGCTTCAAAAACAATATAATAAGCCTGAAGTATCCGAGCAGGAGTTTAATATGGCAAAAATGCTTATTAATTCCATGGATACACCATTCGACCCATCCAAATACAAAGATGAATACCAGTGGAGACTACGCGAGCTAATTGAGACAAAAGTTTCTGGAAAAGAGGTTGTTGCTGCAGAGTCTGAAAGTCCTGGCAAAGTAATTGACCTTATGGAAGCTCTAAGAGCAAGTGTAGATAAAGCTCAGAAAGACAAAGAATCGGCGTAAGCTATGACTGCACAATTAAATGAGTACAACCAAAAAAGAAATTTTGATATAACTTTAGAGCCAGAAGGAAAAACAGAAAATTCTGATGTGGAATTGGGATTTGTGGTTCAGCATCATATGGCTCGCAGAGATCATTACGATTTGCGTCTGGAATGGAATGGAGTTCTTTTAAGCTGGGCTGTACCCAAGGGTCCTTCCTATGATACTCGTGACAAGAGGCTCGCAGTACAGGTGGAAAACCACCCATTGGAATACAGAAATTTTGAAGGGACTATTCCTAAGGGAGAGTATGGAGGCGGAGTGGTCATGCTTTGGGATGAAGGATATTGGGAACCTTATGGTAATGTTGAAGAAGGTCTTAGTGAAGGGATGCTTAAATTTATTCTAAAGGGAAGAAGGCTAAAGGGAAAGTGGGCTTTGGTTAAGTTGAAAGCTAAAGCAGGCGATACTAAAGATAACTGGCTTTTTTTAAAGGAAAAGGATGAGCATGTTGAGACTACAGATGGGATATCCGAATTTACAACAAGTATTAGGACCGGTAGAACAATGGCCGAAATTGAAGTGGGACAGGGCGAAAAAATTAAACGAAATCCATTTAGCATGGCAGATGTACAGCTTGCAAAATTAGTCAAGACGGTTCCTGAGGGTGAGGATTGGCTTTATGAGTTGAAATATGATGGCTACAGGATCATGGCATATGTTGAAGGCAACAGTGTTAGATTAATAACAAGAAACAACAATGATTATACAAAGCGTTATTATGATATTGCTACTTCTCTCATTGATTGGGCTAAAGGAAGAGCTTTTGTTTTGGACGGTGAAATAGCAGTCACAGATGAATCGGGTAAGACAGATTTTCACGCTTTACAGAATTATGTGAAAAATCCCAAAAATAAAAATTTGACATATATTGTTTTTGATCTACTTGCCCTTGATGGAGTTGATCTTCGAGAACAAACTTTAATCCATAGAAAAGAAATGCTTGAAAACTTAATGAAGGGTGCCCCAAAAAACTTATATTATAGCCGTTATGTCAGAGGTTTCGGAAAGGAAAGTCTTGCTGCAGCCTGTGAATCAAGCATGGAAGGCATAATAGGTAAAAAAGCCGATTCCATTTACTCAGGCACAAGGAGCGATGATTGGATAAAAATTAAATGTGATAAAAGGCAGGAATTTGTTATTGGAGGATATTCGCTTTCAGATAAAAAAACTATAGGAGTAAGTTCACTTCTCCTTGGTGTTTATGAGGGAGATGAATTAGTATATGCCGGACGTGCAGGAACTGGTATAAGTGACAATGACATGAAAATGCTCGAGAATAAATTTGAGAGTATTAAGAAAATGGAGTCGCCATTCAAACTTGTACCTAAACCAAGGTGTAATGAAAAAATTACATGGCTTGAGCCTAAACTTGTTGCAGAAATTAAATTTGCCGAATGGACTAATGATAATTTATTAAGGCAAGCAAGCTTTAAAGGGTTACGGACGGATAAGAATCCTAATGATATAAAAAGGGAAGCGCATGAGGATAAGGATACTGTGGAAAAATCAATGGTAAATTCAAAGGATCTTATTATTGAAGGGGTTAAGATTACAAATCCTGACAAAGTTATATTCAATGATCCTGAAGTTACAAAGGAAGATGTTATTCGTTATTATTCAAAAGTTTCAGAACGCATGCTTCCATATGTGAGACACAGGATTCTAAGTATTGTTCGCTGTCCTAAGGGCGTATCGCAAGCTTGCTTTTATAAAAAACATCCTAGTCCAGGCAGTAAAGGTATCGTCACAATACCTATTCATAGTAGCAACAAAGAATCAGAAGACTATTTTTATATTGAGAACATATCCGGGCTTATATCTGAAGCACAAATGGGTACTCTGGAATTTCATACTTGGGGAAGTTGTGTTGATGAGCTTGAAAAGCCAGATGTAATGGTTTTTGACTTGGACCCTGATGAAGGAATGGATTTAAGTAGGGTGCGCCAGGGAGCAGTAGATGTCAAAGCTATTCTTGATGAGCTTTCGCTTAATTCATATCTCAAGACCAGTGGCGGCAAAGGGTACCATGTGGTCGTTCCTTTAAAACCATTTGTTACTTGGGATAAGTTTCATGATTTTGCAAAACAAGTTGCTGAAGTAATGGAGCATAAATGGCCTGATAGATATACTAGCAATGTGAGAAAGGCTAAGCGTGCGGACAAGATATTTATTGACTGGATACGAAACGCCAGAGGAGCTACAAGTATTGCTCCGTACTCCCTAAGAGCGAGAAAAGGTGCAAGAGTGTCCATGCCTATTGCTTGGGATGAACTTTATACTGTAGACCCTGATGGCATCAATGTGGAAGATGCGCTTTTGAGGATTACCAAAAATGACCCTTGGAAAGATTTTTTTCAGAATAACCAGATGCTTAAATAAATGGCGATTTCCCATATAATATGATATGCTATGCTTAAAATCGTATGGCTTGGATAATCAAGTACAGGGGTTAACAGTAATTGATGCACCTGATGGATTTAAGTGGACAAAGGGAAGAGAAATAGCGGTATTAAAAGGATAGCTGTAATAGCTATCCTTAATTTTTGAGATAAAATTTATAGTTGATTAACCCATTTTCCTGTGTACATTTGACATTCAGCACTGAATATCCAGCAGTGTCACATAATACTGACCACCATGCATATCGCGCTCATCCCTGCTTCCTTCGATCGGAACTCTCGGTAGGCTGATTTTTGCTACCTGAATGTCCTTCAGGCAGTAAATTTCAAGATCATCAGCCTTCACTTGAAATTCTTTTGCGATAAACTTCCTTTCACGTTCAAATGCAGCAGCAACCTTTTCCGTGTCCTCTACATTGTTGCAGAAAGCATCGATAGTCAGCCAGAAAGGGCCTGCATTTTTACTGCGGATATATTTTACAGTTGTTTCAATCGTGTTCATTTCGTACCTCCGAATTATATTTAATAATCACTCAGATTTAAACCGTCTCGTAATCAATACGTACCAGCTCTAACGGATCATCTACTGATACGGTATGATACAGCTTAAATTCATAGATAGCACCGCGCTCTATTTCAGCCGGGGAGAAGATGAAACTATAGGACGGCATTTGCTTGCCCTCAAAAATATTGTGGTGCAGCAGCAAAGGATTGAATGCTTTAGTGATTTGTGTTGCCATTTCCTGCGTATCGGCAGTCACAGTAAGCATCATCAATACCTCGTTCGGTACATATCCATCCGGAACTTCCATGCCGGAAACACCGTTATAACCGTATGGCCGTAACCAGAAATGATAGCTGTCACGTGGAATTCCTGCCTTCTCCAGTTTTACCATGCCTGCTTCCGATACAGCTTCCACCCATTTTATCGGATCCTGCATAACTTTGCGTTCGCGGATACCTGCCATGCTGACAGTTTGATAGCCAACAGGACCTGAACCTTCAAGCTTCAGTGTATAAGGAAGATACTCAATTTTTGTTCCTTCCACACGAACCTCAGAGTCAGAAAGTGCTGTATAGACAGATGTAGTGGTGTCAATTCGGATCCCCGGTTCTATCAGCTGGATCGGATTTGAATTTTCATAAAGAAGGTGGGCAGAAACAGAATATGGTGAAACTGTACTGCCCGGTGCTACGGATTTAATAGTAAAACCTTTCTTATCGACTTCCATAAATACGCCTCCAGGCAGCCCAGCGCTTGTGCAGACACCGCCGCACTCCACAGTTTTTGCCGCATGCCAGCAGGATGCCGGATCACAGCCTTTCATCAGTGGATATGCTGCCATCACTGCGGTATCTGTTGAACGGCCGCCGATTATGATATCTGCACCCTGTTTGAATGCTTCCTGATAAGCCTCTGCGCCGAGCATTGCCACTATTGTGCTGCACTCGTCAAATGTTTTTTCTGAAATATCCGGTGCACCATTCAAAGCAGTTACCTTGCCATCACGATATTTCTGCTTGATTACCTCTGAATCCTGCTGGGAATATAGTTTTGCAATCTTTTTGTGAATGCCGGCATCCTCGCAGATCTCTTTGATCAGCTCATACGCCATATCCACGCCCAAATCTGAACCGCAGGTTCCAGCAGAACCGATCGTCATGGGAATTCCCAGCTTGTGTGCTCCCAGCACCATACGCTTTAGATCTCTTTTTACGTCCCTAAAAGAATATTTTCCGTGACCGGAGCCCAGATAATAAGGACCGGAATCTGTAGAACCGGCATCGCTGGAGATAATATCCGGCATCATAGCCAGCCCTGCCTCGAAAGCTTCCTCTGTACAATTCAGACCAACTGCTCCATAAGGAATAAATACCTTTACATTAGCCATTTTGCTTGCCTCCATACTAAAAATTAGATTTAGTGATAACTGTTTATCTTGATTCTATTATAACATTCATATATAATAATATAAAATGCGATTTATGATATATAACCATAACATTTATGTTATGAATGTGAGGGAAAATGATTAACGAAAGACGGATTCAATATCTATTGACTGTTGCAGAAGAAAGGAATATTACTTCTGCATCGAAGAAACTTTATATTTCTCAGCCGGCGTTAAGCCGACTGATTCTAAATCTGGAGCATGAACTCGGTACAGAACTCTTTATTCGTGATCGTGGAAATCTTCATTTAACGCAGGCTGGAGAAGTCTATCTAAGAGGCTGCAGGGCCGTTCTCGCCATATCGAATTCCGTAGCTAAAGAGATTTCAGATTTAGATGGAAGTAAAACCGGCCGGATTACGCTTGGAGTTACTTCCCTTACCGGTGAGTTTCTTCTTCCAGCCATATTGGATTTCTTTGAGAAAAAGTATCCGGGTGTGGAACTGGTTTTGGCAGAAGAACGAATGAGTGTGCTGCAGGAAATGGTGAAAAAAGGTGACATTGATCTGGCTTTTGTCTATGAAACGCAGGATAAAGAGCTGGACTATCGCTTGGCACTGCAAGACACCATTTATTTGCAGGTTCCGAATTTCTATTTTGAAAAACAGATTGGATGGCATTCCGGAATTGGGAATCTTCCATTACCTCCAAAAGCATTATCCGGGCAGCCAATGGTACTATTAAAAAAGGGACGGGGAATGCGGATAATAGCAGATCAGTTTATGCTCCAGTTCGGAATTAGTCCAGGAAAGTTAATAGAAACAGAAAATATACATCTGGCTAACAGTTTGGTCTGTCTGAATAAAGGATTTACTTTTGTTCCAGGTATGGCTGTCCATCAGTTTGACAAATGCGGAAAAAGCGGCACTTACTGCGAAGTGCAGGGTTATCCCATGTACCGTAAACTTTACTGTTGTTATCGTAAAGGACGATATCTGACAGAAGCAGAACGCTATTTAATGGACCTGATTCCAAAACTTATTTAAAGCTCAATGTGAATCACAATTTTGTAGAATAAGAAGGCGCAGTGCTCGTGAAGCTTCCTAAGCGGTGCACGAAGTTTTCTTTTACCATTGCCGTCGTCTTCTGTTTACTCTTGAAAAACACTTAAAAGAAGCTGATATTCAGAGGTTTCTAACTACGGTTGTGATAAATTACCTTGTTATGTTTAGTTGATATAAAAAATAGAATATGGAGAAAAATATGTACGAAAAAGTTTATGAAAACCCGGATATTTATATAATTGATGTTCCTCTTCCGAATAATCCGCTCAGAAATTTAAACTGTTATGTAATAAAAACGCCAGAAGGAAATTTAATAATTGACACTGGATTTAATTTGGAAGAGTGTTATAGCGCATTAAAAGAAGGGTTAGAACAGTTAGAGATTGATATTGAAAAAACTGATATGTTTATAACTCATCTGCATTCAGATCATTCAGGTTTAGCTGCATATATAATGAATAAAGATTCTACTATATACATGAGCAAAAAAGATTATAATTATCTTTCAAATATGGACGATAAAAGATGGAAAATGCTATATGAATTTTATATTTCTGAAGGATTTTCTGAACAAGAAATGTCAATATTGTGGACTGTAAACCCAGCAAAGGCATATGCACCGGATACGAGTTTTGATGCTGTAACTTTTAGCGATAATTTTAAATTTAGTATTGGAGATTATGAATTTACATGCATCATGACTCCAGGACATACGCCAGGTCATGCATGCATTTATATGGAACATGAAAAAATATTATTTTCGGGTGATCATATTTTATTTGATATTTCTCCAAATATAACTCAGTGGGTTGGAGTAAAAAATTCGCTTAAAGATTATTTGGATAGTTTAAAAAAGATACAAAGATTAGAAATAAAAACAACTTTTGCAGGTCACAGAAAAAATAGCATGGATGTATATGAAAGAATTGAGCAACTGCTGAAGCACCATGATATCCGACTCCAAGAAACAATAAATATAGTTACTGATCATTCGGGTCTCAATTCATATGATATTGCAAGCTGCATGAAGTGGTCTATGAGAGGTAAAAACTGGTCCGAGTTTCCTGTGCAGCAAAAATTATTTGCTGTAGGAGAAACGATATCTCATTTAGATTATTTAATGGAAGAAAATAAAGTTTATAAAAAACTTGAAAATGGTGTATACAAATATTATTTAAATTAATGCCTAAAGCATTTTGAAAGCTCAAATACATATAAAGAAAAGATCTGAGAATAACGGCGAGGTACCACAGTACTTTAATGTCAAAAAATGAAGGTGAATTTGAAAATTTAATTGAAAGAAAGCTGATATTAAAAAAAGATAATTATAACGATGGACGATCATTTGCTAAGTTACTTGATGAATTCAAGGTGGAATTAGATTACACAGTAAATAAGCTTAAATATGTGGATATGTTAAAAGAAAATATGGAGATGACTTAGATAAAAAGAAAATGATGCTTTAAAGTGTGTTAGCACTTCAAAGCTCATTTTTAGTTATATGGTTTGGTACCAATATTTACGAAATAGAATTAGTACACTAATTACACAATTAATCAAGCAGAAAATTTTGTGAAAAAAGTAAAATGTTGTATACAAATAAAAATATATCGATATTTATTAAAAATATTAAATAAAATTATACCTTTGCAACAACAAATGTTCAATATAGGAGTTTGGTTTAAATGTATTGAAAAATCTATAATAAAGGATTGTTATTACATCAGCTACTTGCAAAAATAATTTTTATTTATAAATTCATGTCTTGTTTTAAATAATATGTTTAGAATTAATTATAGTTAATAATTGCTAAAAAGTAATAATTGTGATAATATAATAAATAAATTTGAAAATATATTAACGTATGATTAGAAAGGGTGTTTAGAATAAATAATTTTGAAATAAATCCTGTTAAGTCTAACAAAAAAACATATTTAAAGATAGTTGAAATAATATTGAATATGATCTCTGAAGGCAAAATTGAATATGGGGATAAATTGTATAGTGAACCTGAGCTTATAAAGATGCTGAATGTAAGCAGACCTACGTTAAGAGAAGCTCTTAGGGTTTTGGAGTTTTTAGGAATTGTAACAATAGGAACGAGGAGTGGTATAATTATTAATGCTCCTAAAGATACCGTAAATTATTCCCCTCTTATATATATAATGATGTTTGAAAAAACTACAAATACAGATTTATTTGAGTTAAGACGTGCTATTCAAGTTGAGATGGCAGGAATGGCTACAAAAAAAAGAACTGATGAAGACTGTGAGAAACTTAGAGAAATTATACATACTACTGAAATGAATTTGGATACAGATTACATTTCTTTTTCACAGTTAGATTTTGATTTCCATATGGCTATAGTGAAAAGTGCAAAAAATGTACTATGTGAGAAATTGATGGAGACTTTAATGTTTGTAATGCGTACTCAGCTGCAGCAAATTATATTTGAAATGCCGGTTGAAATGAGAAAAAATACATTGAGATTTCATAAAGAAATATGTGATGCTATCATTAATCAGGATTACATAAAAGCAAAATCTATCATGGAAAAGCATCTTGATAGACCGTATAAATCATTAAAGAATGAAATAATAAATTTTAATTTGCAATAGTATTACATTGAAGTATTGTATGTATATCGAATGTAATTTTATATTTTATATATCAATTAAATTAATATACCCAGTTAATAGACTAAATTTTGTCTAATTGTTGGGTATTTTTTATTGCATTTATTTAAAGAAAATATTGACAAATTAAAAATGCTATACTATAATTAGTTATATAGTTAACTATATAACTTTATATGCAGAATTATTGATGAGCTAATGTGAATATGAAGTTGATATTTACTTATTTATTGAAAACGTTTTAAAATGCTTAAAAATAAATCACTTATGTAATAAAGTTAAATTTTCAAAATTTTCATGTTTTTTTATAAGAGAAAGTTTAGAAATTAAATTATAAAGTATATGGAGGTAGAAATTTTGAGCGAAATATATAGCTTCATAGTTATAGGCTCAGGTGTTGTAGGCAATGCTGTAGCGAGAGAATTAACTAAATATACTATTGAAGGAGAAGACAAAATAAATGTGGCTGTGCTTGAAAAAGAGCTTGATGTATGTTGCGAAACAAGTGCTAGGAACTCAGGGGTCCTTCATGCAGGATTTAACAATAAAGTAGGTTCTAAAATGGCAAAGTTATGTGTTGAGGGAAATTTAGAATTTGACAGGATAGCTGAAGAACTTGATATACCTTTTAAACGTACAGGAAAAGTTGTAGTTGGATTTACGGATGATGATAAAGAAAGACTTATAAAAATGAAAGAACTGGGCGATGAAAATGGATGCCCTGGATTAGAAATAATTGATAAAAATAGAATTAAAGAACTCTGTCCAAATATTGAGGGAGAATTTGCAATGTTTTCTCCTATGACAGGGGTTTTAAATCCATTTGAATATACAATAGCATTAGCAGAGAATGCTCATAAAAATGGAGTGGAATACTTTTTTGGAAATGAAGTAAAAAATATAAAAAGGGAAAATGGAATATATGATTTAAAGACGAATAATGGGGAGTTTAAGTGTAAATGGATAATTAATTGTGCAGGTTTGAATTCAGATAAGGTTGCAAAAATGATAGGTATTAATGATTACACTATCTTCCCATGCAGAGGAGAATATTTTATACTTGATAAAAAAGTAGGTAATCTTCTTAATATTCCTGCATATCCTGTGCCTAATCCAAAGGCTGGAGGATTAGGAATACATTTGACACCTTCAGTAGATGGAAATGTTCTAATTGGTCCTAGTTCAGAGTATATAAATGACAATGATGACTACGCTGTAACACAACCTACAATGGACATGCTTATAGAGGAAGGAAGCAAAATATTCCCATATATAAAAAAAGAAGATTTTATTAGAAATTTCGTAGGCATAAGACCTAAGTTAACAAGTAAAGAAAAGGGAGGTTATGGAGACTTTGTTATAGAAAGAAGAGAGGAAGCCCCTAATTCAATAAATTTGGTCGGCATAGAATCACCAGGACTAACAAGCGCTTTACCTATTGCTAGAGAGGTAATAAGACTTATAAAAGAAGTTGTAGATCTTAAAGATAACAAAGACTTTAATCCGATAAGAAAGGGACATTTGAAGTTTGCGGAACAGCCGATAGTTATTCAGAAAGAGTTGATAGAGGAAAATAGAGATTATGGTGAAATCATTTGCAGATGCGAATCTATTACTAAAGCAGAAATTATTGAAGCAATTAATAATCCTTTAGGTGTTGAAACTATTACTGGAATTAAATATAGATGTAGGTCAATGATGGGAAGATGTCAGGGGGGGTACTGCCAAACAAGAATCACAGAACTTCTAATGCAGGAAAAGGATAAGAAACGGGAGGAAGTTATTTATAGTAGATCTGGAGGTAACATGTTTACGGGGAAGGTGAGAGAATAATGTCAGTATTAAATAAAGATGTAGTAATTATTGGAGGCGGACCTGGCGGGCTTGCAGCAGCTTTAGAATTAAAAAAGAAAGGTATTAGTGATATTTTAGTAATTGAAAGAGAAAAGCAACTTGGTGGTATTCTCAGACAATGTATTCACGATGGATTCGGGTTGACTAGATTTAAGCAAACACTTAGTGGACCTGAATATGCTCAGAGGTTTATAGACGAAATAAATAATTTGGATATAGATTACATCACTGATACAACAGTTTTAGACATTACTAATGACAAAAAAATATATGCGGCATCAAAAAATGGTTTTCTTGAATTCCAAGCAAAAGCAATAATACTAACAATGGGTTGTAGGGAAAGAACAAGAGGTGCTTTAAGTATACCGGGAACAAGACCTACTGGTGTGTTTACAGCGGGAGTCGCTCAAGCATATATAAATCTCAAAAATACAATGGTAGGTCGAGAAATAATAATTTTAGGCTCTGGAGATATTGGTCTGATTATGTCAAGACGTATGACACTTGAAGGAGCACATGTTCAAGGGGTATTTGAAATTCAACCATATCCTAGTGGATTGCCTAGAAATATTCAACAATGTTTAAATGATTATAATATTCCACTAAATCTAAGTTATACAGTAACAGAAATAAAGGGTAAATCAAGACTTGAAGGAGTTACAATAAGTAAAGTAGATGAAAGAATGAAGGTGATACCAGGCACAGAAAAATATTATAAATGTGATACACTTATACTTTCAGTAGGGTTGATTCCTGAAAATGAGTTATCGCTTAAAGCTGGTGTAGAGCTTGACACAAGAACAAAGGGTTCATTAGTAGATGAAAACTACCAGACAAATGTTGAAGGAATATTTGCAGCAGGAAATGTTCTACACGTGCATGATTTAGTAGACTTTGTTTCTATTGAAGCAGAAAGTATGGCAGATTCAGTTGCAGAATATCTTAATGTTGGAAGGTTACCTCAATGTACTATCAATGTAGAGACAGATAATAATATAGGATATAGTGTGCCACAAAAAGTTAGTGGATGTAAAGACTTTAAGCTGTCTATGAGGGTAAAAAAACCATTGAAAAATTGTAAAATTGAAGTTATGCAGGACGGAGAAGTTGTAGCTAGTAAAAAATTTGCTAAAGTAATACCAGCAGAAATGTCTCAAATTAGTGTTAATCATAATGCTCTAAAGAGCAAGAATAGTATAAAGGTGGTGATATATAATGGTTAGGGATTTTACCTGTATCATATGCCCTAATGGATGTGATTTGAAAGCAACAGTATTAGATAGAACAGTTGAAAAAACAGAAGGTGGCCTATGTAAAAGAGGTCATGAATATGTTGTTCAAGAGATTACAGCTCCTAAAAGAAATATTGCAAGTTCGGTTAAAGTGAATGGAGGAGAACTTCCTTTGGCAAGCGTTAGACTGTCAAGCCCTATACCAAAAGAAAAAATATTTGATGTAATGAATGAAATAAAGAAAGTTGAAATTTCTGCTCCAACTCATATAGGTCAAATAGTTATTGAAAATGTGTTAGGACTAAATAGTAATGTAATTATTACAAAAAATATTTCTAAGTAAATTATTGTACGCGTCGTCGATTATTTCGACCATGTATAAAAAATAATAGGAGGGTTTGTTATGAATTACACAGCATGGACTTTGTTTTCGGATGTAGGATTAATGGCAATACTATTAATAATAGGGCAGATGATTCGTTCAAAAGTAAAAATATTTCAGAAATTTTTAATACCACCATCACTTATAGCTGGTTTCTTAGGACTTGCTTTTGGACCAAATGGATTTGGTGTGATACCTTTTTCAAGTAGTATTGGTACATATGCGAGTATACTTATTGTAGTAATATTTGCAGCTATGCCTATTGGTGATAGTCCTACAAAGGAACAACTTTCAGGTCCTGCAATTGGTGGAATGTTTCTTAATGTAACAGGTATAGCAGTTTTACAGTATGGAGTTGGAATGTTTCTAGCTATTTATGTACTTGGAAAATTCTATAATCTTAATCCTGGATTTGGATTAATGCTTGCAACAGGATTCTACGGAGGACATGGTACAGCAGCTGCTGTAGGTTCAGCCTATGAAAAATTAGGATGGGCGGAAGCGACAGGACTTGGAATGACATCAGCTACAGTAGGTATAGTTGGTGGTATAATTTCAGGTGTAGTACTTATAAATTGGGCAACAAGGAAAGGATATACTCACTATGTAGGTTCTCCTAAAGATCTTCCTGAAGAATTAAAAACTGGTTTGATCAGGCCAGATAAACAAAAATCCGGGGGAAAGATAACTATTTCAAGCATATGCTTAGATCCAATGTCGTTCCACTTAGGTATAGTTCTTGTTGCATCGGTTGCAGGATATTATGCTGCAGAATTTATTGCAAAATTAATACCTTCACTTGCTATTCCTGCGTTTTGTATATCGCTCTTGTTTGGATTTATTTTACAGTTTATATTAAAAAAGACAAAAACCGATAAATCTATTGATCGATATACAATATCGAGAATAAGCGGAACAGCAACGGATTTTCTAATTATATCAGGAGTTGCATCTGTTAAGATATCATTAGTTATTCAATATTTTGTACCATTAATTGTGACATTTGCTGTAGGATTCATTATAAATATATTGTGGTTAATATTTATAGGGGGCAAAAGTTCAACTGAAGATTGGCTTGAGAGAAATATGATGGTTTATGGACATGCTACAGGAGTTGTTGCCACTGGTATACTTTTGCAGAGAATTGTAGACCCTGACCTTAAATCTAGAGGTATGGAGGATTCAGGTATTTCAGATATAATTAATCGACCACTTATTGTAGCACTTCAAGTATTACCTCCTGTTTTGATTTCCCAAGGAGGAATGTGGCCACACGTAGTTACTTGGGCTTGCTTAGGCATAGTTATTATTATGATTGCGATTGCGTATAAATTTAAGTGGTGGAACCCAAGATTACCTCTTAAAGTATATAATATAACAGCAAGTAAGGAATATAACTTAGAAAAAAATAAGGTAGTGTAATATATTAGGTAATGTCAGAGAAGCTGGAGTTTCCCCACTCCTGCTTTTTATTTTTTCACTATATTTATATGAACAAATTTATTAAATTTTGGTTTAAAATCAACCTTTATTAATTTATCAATCATACTTACAATGGTTCCATACACAGAATAGTAAATCTAATTTAGAAAAGAAAGTCTATTTTCAAAAAAATATGACTATTGGAGAGCAAGATAATATTATGCAATATAAAAAGTTATATGTTCAAAGAGCACCTGGTATCAGCTGTTTATCAGCTCTCGAAAGCAATAAAATGGGAACTATAGAACATCCAATTAATGATAGTAAGGGCTGTGGTGGAGTTATGAGAGTAGCCCCAATAGGATTGTTTTATCATAATGATATGGAAAATGCATTTAGAGCTGGTGCTGAAGCTGCTGTTACTCATGGTCACCCTACAGGATATCTTGCAGCTGGCGTATTTGCTGCAATTATAGCAGAACTCATAAATTGTAATAATATAATAGATGGAACTTTAAACTCGATAAAAGTTTTAAAAACTTATTCAAATCATGAAGAAACATTAAATGCAATTATGAAGGCCATTGATTTATCTTGTAGTAACGAAAAAACAAATATCGCTATATCAAAACTTGGTGAGGGATGGGTTGCAGAAGAAGCTTTAGCAATTGCCTTATATTGTGCACTGAAAGAAAAAGACTTTAAAAAATCATTGAATATGTCTGTAAATCATGACGGTGACAGTGATTCCCCAGGATCTATTTGTGGAAATATTCTTGGTGCTTGTTATGGTATAAAAGCACTACCTAAAGATTGGGTTGATAAAACTGAGCTAAAGGAATTAATTATTAGTATGAGTAATAAACTACATGATGTTTCCGTAAGCGCTGGTAACTGAATTTATAGGTAAGCAAAATACATACTTAATATAAGATATAAAGACGGATGCTTATGATAAAGATAATTCAACACAAGCTATATGGTAAGTTGGAAAAGGTGATGGGTATATATTAATTTCATATTGTCATACACAGAAGTCACATCTCTGTAGTACAAGCATATTACATTAGCCATTAAGGCTATAAGGTTAAGAGGGGGCGAAGTCGGCATGAAAATGTACCGACTGCCCCATTCTACATACCCGTTGAGCATTAGCTTGGCGGGTATTTTTTTAATAAACTATTAAAAGTTTAATTCTTCTAAATCAGTTATAGGCAATGAACAACTTTTATTTTTGCATATATAATAAGTAGTTTTATTATCCTTCAATTTGTAATCCTTAATATATTTAATAACCTCACCTAATTCATTTAAATCAGAATATTTAATTGCCACTACATTAGTATTTGCAATAAAATCATTATTAATATTTCTTTTAAACCTAACCATTTCTTCATCATTTTCAACAATTGCTACTAATTCTTGTGATGGATACAATTCAAAAAGCATTGATAACAAAGCAAAAGTATAACCTGATGGATATTCGGATACAATATTAGTTAAAAATTCTATCTGCTTCAGAGCAATTTCCTCTAATTTTATATTTCCGGTAATTTTAGCAAGTCTCATTAAATTATACGAAGCAACAGAATTTCCGGAAGGCATTGCCCCATCATATACCTCTTTAGGATTATAAATTAAAGATTCTCCTTCTTTACTGGTCATAAAGAAACCACCTTTAGCATCATCAAAGAACAATTCAATCATTTTTTCATTTAATGTAAAAGCTCTTTTTAAGTATTTCACCTTAAATGTAGCAGAGTACATTTCAATCAATCCCCAAATGTAATAGGCATAGTCTTCCAATGTTCCATTTTTCATAACAGAATCTTCACGATATCTTACGCCTATATTGTTGGTTTCATCTATTAAATATTTTTCAATAAAGTTTATTGCACTTTCAGCTGATTCTAAGTATTTTTCATTATTAAATGACTTATAAGCAATAGCGAAAGCAGCAATCATCATTCCGTTCCAAGAAGTAAGGATTTTATCATCCTTATGCAGCATTGTTCTAGTTAGACGGTATTCATAAACTTTCTTAATTAATTTTTCTATTCTTTCATCACGCTCAAAATAATCATCGTTATTTATAAGGTTAAGTATATTTTTTCCTTCAAAATTGCCTTTTATAGTTACATCAAAATATTGATTGAAATATTTTCCGTCTTCAACCCCTAAAAGATTAATCATTTCATCAGGAGCAAAAACATAATACTTACCTTCTTCTCCCTCGCTGTCAGCATCTTGAGCTGAATAAAAGCCTCCTTCTTCATGAGTCATTTCTCTTAATATATAATCCAATATTTTTTCAACAACATTTTTAAATAAATCAATTTTAGTGATTTGATATACTTCTGCATAGCAAATTGCCAGCTGGGCATTGTCGTAGAGCATTTTTTCAAAATGTGGCACTAACCATTTATCATCAGTTGAATAACGAGAAAATCCAAATCCAATATGATCGAAAATTCCGCCCTTATACATGCTTTCTAATGATTTTTCTACCATATAAAGTGAGTGTTTATTATTTTCCAACAGGAAATATCTCAAGAGAAACGATAAATTACTTGCTTGTGGAAATTTGGGAACTTTACCGAATCCACCATGCTCTTCATCAAAATTTAACTCTAATGTTTTATATGCATTTTTGATTATTTCTTTAGATAATTTTATTTTTTTATAATCTGTATCTTCAGCTTGTTTTATATAATCTGTAATCTTATTGCTTGAATTTATTAGCTCATCTTTATTATTTTTCCACTTAAAAGACACGATATCTAAAATATCTAACAATCCTTTCATATTATACCTTGCTTTTTTAGGAATATATGTAGCAGCAAAAAATGGTTTCTTGTCAGGAGTCATAATTAAAGTCATAGGCCATCCTCCGCTGCCTGTCATATTTTGTGTTACATTCATATATACAGCATCTACATCTGGGCGCTCTTCTCTGTCTACCTTTATAGATACAAAATTTTTATTTAAAGCTTCTGCAATCTCATCATCCTCAAAAGATTCATGAGCCATCACATGACACCAATGACAAGTACTATAACCTATGCTTAAAAATATAGGTTTATCTTCAGCTTTTGCTTTAGCAAAGGCTTCTTCAGTCCAAGGAAACCATTCTATAGGGTTATATGCATGTTGCAATAAATATGGTGACTTTTCATTTATTAATCTATTTGGCATTTCAGTTGATTGTTTCAAAACATGACCTCCTTATATTACATATTTGGGTTATTATAACCAAAGCATAATGTTTTAAGTCATAAATAAGTGAACTATAGTTTCTTGTAATACCAACATAGCCTTAAATATAGAAACTTTTAGATAATTCGCTCAAATTTATTATATGTTTTTAGAATGTTATATGGGATTGTTAAGCAATATACTATAATCAATTTGTAATAGGGTATTAAATGTTCTTCATAAAAATATTAAGATAAGCATATTTACAAAAGAATAAATATTCTACATAATATACCTAAGGTGATGAAAGCGAAGATAATAAATAAATAAATTAAGGTTATGGCTATATTTTATACATAAATCGAGCCTTATATAATAATTTTGTCATTTTTTAACTAAAATTTTGCAAGAAATATAAAATTTAATTACTTTATATTTCTTTAATTATATAAAAAAAGATTACTTAATAAAATGTGCTTTTATAACAAAACATAAATAATTTTAAAGTTACATATGTTCTTATTTCAACCATATGCAATTATTTTTTAAGTCTATTGTAAATAATAAAGAAATAGGATATAATTTCCACAACTTGAATGTTTAGCATAAAATAAATCGTGGAGGTTTGTATTATGTTATCTAAAATAAAAACGTGCGTGCTTTATGGTCTTGATGGTTATGAAATAGAGGTTGAAACAGATTTGTCAGGGGGATTGCCAAACTTTTCAATTGTAGGACTTCCAGATGCTTCTATAAAAGAATCTAAGGAAAGAGTTCGGTCTGCAATAAAAAATAGTGGATTTAAATTTCCTGTGAGCAGGATTACTGTTAATTTAGTTCCAGCAAATTTAAAAAAAGAAGGAAGCCAAATAGATTTGCCTATTGCCATAGGAATTCTATTAGCTTCTAAAGAAATAAACAAAAATATAGATGAAAAAACATGTATTATTGGCGAGCTTTCTTTAGATGGAAAAATTACAGCATTTGATGGAGCATTGCCCATGGTTATAAGCATGCTCAAAAATAAATATGAAAGAATTATTCTTCCATACGATAATAGGGAAGAATGTGGTGTAATAGAAGGTATAAAAATAATTCCTGTTGAAAATCTTAGGGATATAGTTGATTATTTAAATGACAAAATTAATATAGAACCATATTTTGCTTCTTTTAATGAAGTTAAAAATATAGAAGATTACTTTGAAGGCTTTTCTGAAATAAAAGGACAGCCTGCTATGAAAAGAGCTGTAGAAATTGCAGCCGCTGGCATGCATAATTTACTACTCTTAGGAAGTCCAGGTTCTGGCAAAACTATGATAGCAAGACGCATACCTACAATACTTCCTGATTTAACACAGGAAGAATCTATGGAAGTAACTAAAATTTACAGTATATCAGGTTTGTTAAACTTAAAAGGTTTAATAAAAAAACGCCCATTTCGTTCCCCTCATCACACATCTTCACGAGCAGCAATGGCAGGTGGAGGCAGTAGGCCTAACCCAGGTGAAGTATCCTTATCTCATTATGGCGTCTTATTTTTAGATGAATAAGGTAATAAGCTCCTTAGAAAGCACAGAAATCAGGGCTTTTTTGCATTATAGAATTTATAAATAGGGAAATGTAACGTGTGTTTTATTGAATAGAATTTAATTTATTGCATTTAAGGTTACCCCACCTATAAAAAATCAATAACATTTTAGCGAAAATAGAAATTGGCGAAATTAATACAATGTAGCAGAAGTAATATCATTTTAAAAATAATATATTTACTTGGAAATACACATAATATGACAAAATATGCAATGATAAATATACTGAAATGGCAAAGTGGGCTGTGACAACAGTCATGTTGATGATGAGGTGTTTTATAAGGTTTATATAGAAGCTTTTAATGCATTAGCTGAAAACAAGGAACATTTCTTGGCAAAGTGGCAAGAGCAGATTGAAAGTAATGATGTATTAATAAAGGTAACAGCATGTTTATAGGAATATTTAAAGAAGCTGGGCCGATTGATGAGTTTGATGTGGATTTGTTTTTCAAACTTGTGGAGAAGATTATGGTTTTTGATGAAGGGTTTTTGATATTAAGTTTTTTTGATAAAAAAGAGATTAAAGTGATTTTTCATATATTAAAACTTTCCTGTAACTTATATTATTAATAGAAAATTATTTATTTAAATAAAGTTTGAATTTATAATGATTTTAAGTAATTATATTTTATTTGTTGGTATAATTGTACAAACTATTTAAAAATTTTTGGTTATTAATACAATTGTAATTTTTAGTTATATGTATTAAATTTAGATTATAGATATCGAGTTTAAGTAAACAAATAATTTGAAATCGATTGCAAAATAAAAAGTGGAGGTTAAGAAAATGGCTAAAACAATTTTAAAAACAAAAACAGATGTTGAGGATTTTGTACGTGGTTGTACTTTGCTAGGTACTGGTGGTGGTGGACTAGCTGAGAATGGTTTACAGTCATTATTAAGCGAATTGGAATTAGGGAAAGAAGTAGGATGGATCGATGTAGAAGATGTACCTGATGATGCATTAACAGCTTGTCCATTTCTTATGGGTTCTATAGCTCCACATACTCCAGAGTTAATAAAGGAGATGGATTCATATGGACTAAATGACGAGTCATCATTATATACAGAGAAAGAAAGAATTGCAAATTCAATAAAAGAATTATCAGAATACACAGGTAAAAAAATTGATGCAGTTGTTCCGTTAGAACTTGGTGGAGCAAGTACACCTGGTTGTATTGGAGCGGGTTTAGCTGTTGGGTTACCAACTATAGATGGAGACTACACTGGTAGAGCAATTCCAGAAATTCCGCAAACTACTCCATATCTTCATAACTACCCTTTATGGCCACTGGCTGTAGTTGATGAGTTTGGTAATACAAGCATTATTAAGAGTTCAATGAGTTATCGTGTAGTTGAAAAGATAGGTAAGAAAATCAGTGAGGTAGCATATGGGTTAACAGGAGATACAGGATTTTTATTGACAGGAAAAGAAATGAAGCAAGCAATTCTTCCTGGTACTCTAAGCAGAAGTCTTCGATTGGGAAAATTAATACGTCAATCAAGGGAAGAAGGCAAAGATCCTGTTGAAACTATATTAGAGGAACTACAAGGATGGTTGTTGATAAAAGGAACTTTAACAAAAAAAGAAACAGAGGATAAAGAAGGTTATTATTGGGGTACACATACTGTTACTGGTGAGAGTGAATACGAAGGTGATACAGTAAAAGTATGGTTTAAAAATGAAAACCATGTATGTTGGAAAAACAATAAGGTTATAGCTACAAGTCCTGATTCTATAATTGTTATTGATAGCCAAACTGGTGAACCATGTACGAATCCAAAATTATTAGAAGGTAGGAAAGTAGCAGTTATAGGAATAAAAGCTATTGATGTTTTCCGAAGTGATAAAGGTATTGGAATTTTAGGACCAAGATATTTTGGCTTTGATTTTGATTACATTCCAATAGAAGAGTTAGTAAAATAATAATTACATCAATTTCGTTATTTCATCTATGATTATTTACCAATTACATAATCAACGAATTTGTGCTAATTTATACATTATTTTATTGAAGTAAATATATATTTTCTGTTAAGTGTAATAGAGAATAACCTTATTAAATAATGAAAGAGATTCAATGAAATAGTAATAAAAAGGTTTTTTCTCTTTTACACTTAATTTTAAGAAAATGTATATTAAAAATATTCACAAAATGACTGCTATTGTAAAGCCAAGGAGAGAAAAATGTCATAATATTCATAAAAAATCTAAATGGAGGTTTATATGGTAAACGGTGATGAAAAGGTACAAGTAAATTTAAATATTGACGAATCGGGAAATGATTATGCAAGGAGTAGGGTTCCGATAGCAAAGAGGAGATCGCTATTATCTTTATCGATGGTATTAATAGGATTTTGTATTTCAATGGCAGGACTTTATACAGGTGCTGCATTAATGTCTGGATTAAATATAAAAAATGCAATTATTGCTGCAGTTTTTGGTAACGTTATACTAACAATCTATTCTGGATTTGTTGGAGTTATGGGATCAAGAGAAGGTGTAAGTACATCTATGTTGATTAGACATTCGTTTGGTTCAATAGGATCAAAAATTATTTCAGTTATTTTCGCAGTAACATTAGTTGGTTGGTATGGATATCAATGTGGCTTCTTTGGTAATACAATTCATGCAATGTTCCCAAATCTTGGATTTATATCAGAACCTGTTGTAGCAGGTATCTGGGGTGGATTATTGATGATGTCTACTGCCTTTATTGGATTTAAGGGATTGAGTTTGCTTAGTAACATTGCAGCACCTGCTATTTTCATTATATCCGGAATTGGACTAGCAATAGCTTCAGCGAAGATTGGAGGGTGGAATGCATTGATGGCTTTACAGACAGGAGGTACTATCACTATTGGTGCTGCTATAACAATGGTTGTAGGAGCATTTGCTGTAGGAGGTGTAATACAACCAGATGTTACTCGATATGCAAAAAACTCAAAGGATAGTGTTATAGCAACTTCTATTGGTTATATAATAGCACATAGTTTTGTAATTATAGCTGGATATACAATGTGTTTAGTTTCAGGTAATTCAGATGTAGCAGCTGCAATGCTACTTGTTCTTGGAGCACCAGCACTAATAGTATTAATACTTGCACAATGGACAACAAATGATAACAATCTTTATTCATCATCGCTTGCATTTAGTAACATTGTACCTTTACCAAAAAAGAAAATAGTAATTATTGCCGGAGTTATTGCAACGATATTGGGAGCCTTTGGTTTAGTAAATTATTTAACCAATTGGTTGTTGTTTTTAGGTACTGGAATACCTCCAGTTGCTGGAATTATGATAGCTGATTATTATATACTAAACAAGGGAAAATATAACTTTGGAAAAGGAGCAGCTTATAAAAAAATAAGTGTAGAAGCATTTATCGCTTGGTTCTTAGCTGTCATTGTTGGTTTTGGTTTAAAATGGGGAATTTCTTGTATTAATTCATTAGTTGTAGGTTTTGCAGCTTACTATATAATCAAAGTTCTCTTTAAATCATTAAAAATTAATGGAGATATAGGTAAAGCAACAGAAAATGAAGAAGGATTATGTTAAAAGATTATATATATATAAGCATAATTGTATAAAATATTTTGCTATAACATGTTAATTGCAAAAGGAAAATAAATATGTTTAGTAAATATATTTATTTTCCCGTATTGGTAGTTCCAAGGAAATACATTGATAATATTTTTATTTTTAGGAGGATGTTATGAAAATTAAATATATTTGCCCAATTACAGATGTTAATTTTGAAAATGAATCAATTGCTGAGGCACAAAAATTATCTTCTCCAGGAGTTAAAATTGACGTCCAGAGAATTCCTTATGGTACAGCTTCAATAGAATGTGCATATGATGAAGCGCTAGCAGCCCCAGGAATTATAAAGTTAGGATTAGAAGCAGAGGCACAAGGTTATGATGGGGTTTTTATTAGTTGTATGGGCGATCCTGGATTGGACGCATTAAGGGAGTTAATAGATATACCAGTAGTTGGGCCATGTAGGAGTACAATGATATACGCTGCAGATCTATCTAATCGTTTTTCTGTAATTACTGTAACAGATGGCGTAGTTCCAATAATTGAACGAATAGCTTTAGATGCAGGCATAGAAAGAAAACTTGCGTCAGTTAAAGCCATAAACATTCCTGTTTTAGAGTTAGTAGATAAGGAACGCATGATTAATTCACTATTTGACTTAGCAATTGAGGCAATAGAAAAATACGATGCACAATTACTTATACTGGGCTGTACAGGAATGATTGGTGTTAATGAAATTTTGATGAAATTATTGCAAGAAAAAGGACATG
>DIVM01000245.1 GCA_002435835.1 Firmicutes bacterium UBA6132 | reverse complement strand
ATTTTCCTTACCAAATCTTTTTAAAAGTTCTGCTTTAACGGGTTCAATTAATAGTCTGCATTTTTCTATGCTTTCTGCTTTTGCAGTAACTCTAAATATAACTTTGCCTGCACTTGCATAAGGTGCTATAGTAGGATTTGTTTGTTTATCAATCATATCCATTATCATTTCTTCAGCTGCAGATTCTCCAAGATTCACAACAACAATTTTTTCACCGTAAACAACTAAATTAGAATATTGTTGCAAATATGGTACAACTTGTTCATCCACTAATGGTTGCATTTCTTTAGGAGGTCCAGGAAGCAATACTCCAATTTTAAAATGTCCATTATCATCTTGCTCTCTTAATATACAAGCATTGGCAGTTCCATTTTCATTGTTCAGAATTTTGCATCCTTTTGGAAAATAAGTCTGTCTCATATTGTTTTGAGGCATATCTTTTCTAAAACGAGAGTACATTTCTTTTACATGTTGAAAACTTGATTCATCATAAACCATTTCAACATTAAAATAATCAGCTAATACTTCTTTTGTTATATCATCTTTCGTTGGTCCAAGACCACCTGTGCAAACTACAATATCAGCTCTTTTAAAGGCAATATTAAATCCATCTTTAATTCTTTCAGGATTATCGCCAACAACTGACTGATAATGTACATCAATGCCTATCTCAGCCAATTTTTTAGAAATATATTGGGCATTTGTATTAACAATATCTCCGTGTAAAAGCTCAGTGCCCACACATAAAATTTCAGCATTCATAAATTTATCCTCCAAATAAAATATATATGCAATAATTACCATATAACAAAAACTATAATAAAACAACAAAAATTAAAATAATTTCACATTGCATATTATTCCAAATCAACATGAAAATATCATATTATTTTGTAAGCGCTGCATATTTTTTGACATCCCTATAAATTTCATCATATAATTCTTTAGTTTTTTCAGCAAAAAATAATCCAGTTGATTTTGCATGCTGCCACACTAATTCATCAAACAACGAATCAGCATGTTGTTTGCCACCTTCAACAAATGGAGAAAGCTCAATGCAAAACCCAGGTCTCTTTAATTTAGCTCTAAAATAGTTTTCAAAACCACAACCATAAGTTTTAGGATCTTCACTTACTTTTGTTTTTCTATAAATATATTTACTTGAAAATTCATTCATAATTTTATCATCTAATTTATTAAACATTTTGTGAGTGCCACTATCAGCCCAAAAAACACAATTTCCAGAGCAGTGGTAAGCAATCATCATAGAAAAATCATGGGAATTACAAAAATTAATTAAAGCTTTAGTTTCTGGCTCGCTATTAGGTTCAAACCCTTTAAAACGGTCAGAACAAGGTATATCAGTTCCAGGCACACATGTTCTTATTTCCCAATTTCCGTCATCAAAATTTTTGTTTAAATCAACTCCATTAGCATTTGCTTTCCAATATGTGTGGTCTTCTCCCCATATTTTCATTTCTTTTAATTTTTCATAATTTGAAGAGGATTCTATGCCATGGTGCACTATATTTAATCCGTCAGGATTGGCAGTTGGTATAAAATACATATCAACAGTATTAACTATTTTATTAACATCATAATCATCAAATAATTTACCTTCATTATAATAAACACAATAATAATCCAACATTTTCATTACAAGCATCACAGAAAAATCTTCTCTGGCATGAATGCCCCCAGTAAAAAGTATAGAAGGCTTTGGTTTGTTGTTGGATGATAACTTCAAAGCAATAATATTTCTACCTTCAACAGATTTTCCTATGACTTCTTTAAATAAAATTTTATTATATTTATTTACAAGCTCGTCTATATCGCTATAAATATTCTCCAAATAATATGTATCCGACGTATCAACTATAAAATTCAAAAAACCACCTCTTCATTTGTATCATATTAAATATATTATAATATAAAAATAATCCTAATATACAATAAATTTAATTTTTATATTAAATATCGTTTTCTAATTAAGTTGATAAGTTTGTTTTTAAATGATATAATTATGAAAAAAATGCAGGGGTGGATTATGTTTACTGATTTTAGTAATATAAATATAAAAACTAAGTGGAAAAAAATAATCAGTCTATGTTTAACTCTAATAGGAATCACGTTTATACTTGCATCAAATTACATAGGATATTTTGTAATGCGTTTAACCATGGTTGCAGTATTTATACTTTGCTTATTAAACTTTAAAATGACATATAATTACTCAAATATAAAAGAAAAAATAAATCATTTGATTGGTGTTGTTGGATCAGTATTAGTTTTTGTTAAACCACAGCTTTTAATGTTAATTATTGCAGCAGTGATATTGTTCTTAACACTTCCTATTATATATAAGGCCATAAGAACAAAAGACTTTTCTGATAAAATAATGCTTGTTATTTCATTCATAGGAATTTTGTTTTCAGTATATTGTATTATAAATATGAAAGCCGCTTTAAATACTGTAGTTATAATTATAGGAATTGCATTTGTAGTAGTCGGGTGTTTAATAATGTATGATGAATTAGAAAGAGATAAAAAGCTTAAAAAGAAAGAATCCTATTATAATTATGATGATCAGGAAGAGTTTCGATTTGAAGAAGTTGAATAGTAGTAAATGATAATATTTAGAGAGGGTAACCTCTCTTTTTTGTATTTAAAATTGTTCATAGGGGTTACGCAGATGTAATATTTCTGTAATAAAAAACCAAAAAATATGTGTTATATTATAAATATAACAAAGTTAGCACTCATTGTTAATGTTACAAATAAATTACATAATTGGTAAAATGTTGACTAACTCAAATCATGGTGCTATAATAGGATAGCGTTGTGCTAACACAATGAAGGTTCGGGGACCTAAAATCACCCCACAAACAAATATTATAGGAGGAAATAAAATGAAAAAAGTATTATCACTCGTTTTGGCAGGATCAATGATTTTGTCAAGCATGAGCATGGCTTTTGCAGCTACACCAGCTACAACTGCTTTAAAAGACATAGCTGGTAATGATTACGAAGAAGCAATTAAAGCTTTAGTTGCATTAGATGTAGTTAGCGGTTATGAAGATGCAACATTTAGACCAGCAAAAACAATAACAAGAGCAGAATTAGCTAAATTATTAGTAGAAGCTCTTGGATACGGTGACTTAGTAGCAGGAGCAAAAGCAAACTTTGCTGACACTCAAAATCACTGGTCAAACGGATATGTAGCAATAGCTAACGGAACAGGTTTAGTTAAGGGTTATCCAGACGGAACTTTCAAACCAGACCAAGTATTAACTTATGATGAAGTTTATACAATGGTTGTAAGAGCATTAGGATATACTGATGCATCTTTAAAAGGAACTTGGCCAACAAACTTCAAAGTAAAAGCTATTGATTTAGGTTTAACTGATGACGTTAAAATGGCAACTTCTGCAGCTGATAGAGGCGGAGTAGCACAAGCTATGTTCAATGCATTAGAAGTAGAACAAGTAACAGTTGATGCTGATAACAATGTAACAGTTGTTAAGAAAGGTGATGTTGTTCAATTATTAATTGACAAAATAGCTAACCTTGATGATGATTTTGATGTTACACCAGCTACTCTTGACAAAGACAGCAACAAATATGCTGGAAACATTGTTGATTTAGCTCAATACATGTATCAAAACTTAGAAGTATATATGAATGATGATGATGAAGTTGTATTCGTTAAAGATTCAAATTCATTAGTAGTTACAGGAACAATTGATACAACATCAACTGTATATGCTGATAACAGCAAACTTCCAATTAAAGACGCAGCTGGAACGGTTACTAAATTACCATTAGTTACATCAACAGCTATGTTCTATAACGGTGCACAAGTTGATGATTATGACATGACTGACTTAAAAGCAGATAACACTCCTAAATATGAGTCAATCAGCGTTGTTGCTGCAGAAGATACAAATGATAATGACAAAATTGATGCAGCTGAAGTTACAGGAATAGTTGTTGTACAACAAACAAAAGTTGCTGTAATTGATAATGAATATAAAACAGGAAGAACTAAGATAGATGTATTTAGCTTACCAGTAGATGAAGATGGTGATGTTGATTTAGACAAAATCACAGTTACAGGTGATGCAAGTGCATTAGAAGATATCGCTGAAGATGATGTTGTAGTTTCTTATACAGCTAAAGATGCTTCAGTAATTAAATTAGTTGTTTCAAGTAGCACAGTAGAAGGTAAAGTTACAAGATTAGCTTCTGATGCAGTTTATGTTGATGGAACTAAATACTCTGTAAGTTCAACTGCTGGTAGTATTGCAGCTTCTTCTTTAGCACTTGGCGATGAAGGAACTTTCTACTTAGATAACGATAATAAAGTAGTTTACTTCGATGGCGAAACAGCAACTCCTACAGATTATGCAGTTGTAATTGCTGCTGCTGATGGAAGTATAGATAACGACGGAAGATTTGATGCTCTATATGAAATTGATGATTATCCAGCATTAAAACTTGCTACACAAAATGATGAAGTTGTAATATACGATGTATTCACAGAAATTGATGAAGATGATGCATCAGTTACAGACGCTGCAACAGATGAAGATGGTAATGAAATAGTTGCAACATCTGCAGATGAAACAACTCTTGAATTACAAGTAACTTTGAACAAAGGCGATTTAATCAAATACAGCTTAAACGATGATGGTCAAATTGAATCAATTGAAGTTGTTCAAACTGTTCCTTCAGTATTATCTCACGCTGATACAACATTGGCATCATTCAAATTAGCTGATGGAGCTATAATATTTGATGCAACTACAGGTGAAGATTTTGCTGTTGTAAGTGCAAAAGATTTAGAAGATGAAATTGATTTCTATGGTGAATACAATGATAACGGAGAATTAGAAGTTATAGTTACTGCTGATGTAAATGCAGAAGCAGAAGATACTACAATTGCTGTTATTAAGAGTTCTTCAGATGTAACTGTTGCTAAAAATAGTGATGGTGATAAAATTCAAGTTGCTACTGTTTACATGAACGGCGAAAAACAAGATGTTTACACTGATGGAGACGTTACATTCCCTGTAAATACTTCAGGTGCTGCAATAACAGGAGCTTATGAAGTTGAATTTGACGGTGGTGTTGTAGTTACAATTACACCAGTTACTCCAGTAGCTGCTACAGTAGTTGCAATAAGCGCATCTAATGATATGGTTAAATTAACTATAGGTACTACAACTTCTTGGTATTCAATAGCAGCTGATGCTACTATGTTAGATATTAAATCTGGTACTACTTCATATGAATTCATTGACTTATATGATTTAGATGAAACAGATGCTATAAAAGTAATAGTTGTTGATGGCGAAGTTACTTACTTAGCTGGACCAGCTTTAGCAGCAAAATAATATTGAAACTAAAAAAACATCCTTCGGGATGTTTTTTTATGTTAGTAAACACAATTGAAGAAATTCTGTTGATTTTTTATGTTTGCAAATGTGTAATATCATGTTATAATACTAAATGATGGTAATTTTATACAAAATAATACATAATATGCTTAATTTCGGGGGATGAAATGAAAGAAAAAATATCTACAAAATCTATTAGACCGGTTGTCATAGATTTTGAAAATAAGAAACTATCGTCATACTATTTTTTGCCACTTCTTTTAATTGCAGGTATTGTACCGCTGATAGTGAGTTGTAAATATATCGACTTAACAGGAACTACGCAATTTTTATATTGGACAGGTCAAAATCAATATTTAGATTTTTTTAGCTACAATAAATCAAGATATCTAATAATTTTTACAGCAATAGCATTCATATCTTACTTCACTTTATACAATCAGAAAAAACTGCCATTAAAGGGCTTAAAACATTATTATATACCAATTGGAATTTATGCAGTATTCGCAGTATTGTCAACCATATTCGCAAAAGATACTTCCACAGCCATGTGGGGATTTGTTGACATGTATCAAGGGATTTTAGTATTATTAAGCTATGTAATAATAACATTCTTAGCAATTAATTTTGTCAATAATGATAGGGATGTTTCATTATTTATAAAAGTATTTTTATTCCTTATGATCACAGAAGGCTTAATAGGAATAAGTCAATATTTTGGATTTGATTTTTTCAAGACGGATATTGGAAAAAACATTATTATTCCAAGCAATATCAAAGTAAGTGACTTATCTTTTTCTTTTGGACCAAAAACAATATATGGTACATTATTTAATACAAACTTTGTAGGAAGTTTTGCTGGATTGATGTTACCTTTAGCGGTAGCAGCTCTATTGATTTCAAAGACTAAAAAACAAAAAATGGTATCTGGCATAGCAGTTTTATTAATGATATTTATATGGATAGGATGTAACTCAAGAGCAGGATATGTCGGAGTTGCGGTATCAGTTTTATTTGCATTGTGGCTTTTCAGAAAGATGATGGTAAAGCATTGGAAAATTACTGTTTCATTTATGGCTGTATTGATAGTTGCATTTATCGGATTTAATAGCATATCAGATGGTGCAATATTTAGCAGACTAAAAACATTAAATGTTGGTCAGGAAATAAGTAATATAAAAGTTTCAAATGAAAACAGTATGAAATTTGAAGAAATAGCACTTGGACAAGATTCGTTTTCTATTAAAACAAATAGAGAAACATTGAATTTCAAAATAGATGGCAGAAAAATTCTCTTTTTAGATGAAAACAATATGGAATTGTCAATAACGAAAAATGAGAATAGCATTACAATTAATGATGAAAGGTACAGTAACTACAACGTCATCATACCTGAAGAATACTCTGGAGTTACAGTAGTTGCATATGGAAAAACTATAAAGTTTTTTGTAGCAAAAGAAGGAGTGAAAATAATAGGTTCAGGAGGAAGATTAGCAGAGCAAAAAACATCTCCTTTCTTTGAACCTCTTAAAGGATTAGAAAGAATTGGTTCTAACAGAGGATATATTTGGGGAGCTACCATACCAATGCTTAAGAATTATTTAATTATTGGAGCTGGACCAGATAATTATCCCATAGCTTTTAATCAGGATGATTTCATTGGAAAACTTAATTTAATAGATGTTGATGCTAATATCGTTGTGGATAAACCTCATAATATGTATTTGCAAACCGCAGTAAATACTGGAGTAATTTCACTTATTGCACTATTAGCATTGTATGGAATATATGTAGTGTCAAGTTTAATGTTATATAGCAAAGTAGCTTTTAATAATTCTGAAGAAATAATTGGAGCAGCATGCATGATTTCTATAATTGGTTATTTGGCTGCCGGGATGTTCAATGATAATGTTGTTTCGGTGGCACCGTTGTTTTGGTTGATATTGGGCTTAGGAATAAGTATAAATTTAAGAGTGAAAAACAAACTTAATATAGAAAAACAATAATAAGGGTTGAAAATATGAAAGAGTTAAAGAAGTATAAAGGAACAGTAAGCTTATGTATAACTTCAACAATCATTATTATACAATCATTATTGTTTTTTATAACATGGAATTATGTATATAATGATCAAATGAGATATAGCCCTTTTTACAATAAAGGGCTCATTTTGTTGGTTGTAGTTTATGCTATTACATATATGACTTTTTCAAATATATATGGTGGATATAAGATCGGTTACTTTAGGGTATCTGACGTTATATACTCTCAAGTTTTATCATTAGCATTTGTGAATATAATTACCTATGCTCAAGTTAGTTTAATGGACAGAAGACTATTAAATCCATTTGAATTTGTTATTATGACCTTTGCTCAAATTTTATGTACAATGATTTGGGCATACTCTTCTAACAGAGTGTATTTTAAAATATTTCCACCCATGAACATCGTTATAGTATATGGTAATGATAATGTGAATACTTTTATAAAAAAAATAAACAAGAGATGGGATAAATATAAAATATGTAAGCTTATAGATGTTAACTATGATATCGATACTATTATGAGCGAAGTAGTAAATTATGATGCAATTATAATATATGATGTTGATTCTTATATTAGAAATAGAATTTTGAAGGAATGTTACAATAGATCGATGTCTGTTTATATTACACCTAAAATATCTGATATAATAATAGGCAGTTCCGATGATATACATTTATTTGATACTCCACTTTTTTTAAGTAAAAACACCGGAATGTCATATGAACAAAAAACTTTAAAGAGAATAATCGATATAATAATTTCATCAATATTAATAATTTTTTCTTCTCCATTTATGTTGTTAGTTGCAGCATCTATAAAGCTATGTGATGGAGGACCAATCCTATTTAAGCAAAATAGACTAACTCTTAATAATAAAGTATTTGAAATATACAAATTTAGAAGTATGGTAGTAAATGCTGAAGAAAATGGTATTCCTAAACTGGCATCTAAAAATGACTGTAGGATAACAGGTATTGGTAAAATAATAAGAAAAATTAGATTTGATGAATTACCTCAGTTATTCAATGTATTGAAAGGTGATATGTCTTTGGTTGGACCAAGACCAGAGCGCCCAGAAATTGCTGATACTTACATTGAAAAAATACCTGAATTTGGATTCAGAACCAAAGTAAAAGCAGGATTAACTGGTTATGCTCAAATAATGGGTAAATATAATACAACAGCTTATGATAAATTGAAGTTGGATATGATGTATATAGAAAAATTTTCTTTGCTTTTAGATTTAAAGATATTACTAATGACTTTCAAATATATATTTACTCCAAGCAATGAAGAGAGTACAGAAGGCTTTGACGAAAATGATGTATTTGCAGAATATACATGCAGTATTAGAGAAAAGGAATAGTTATGGATTTATCGATTATAATTGTAAATTTTAATACGAGAGATTTAACTCACCAAACTATAGATTCAATAGTTAATAATACAAATGGATTAGAATATGAAATTATTGTTGTAGACAATTCTACTGATAAAAAGCAGCAATGCTCATATTCAGGAGAAAAAATAAATGTTTTATATGATATTCAAAATAATGGGTTTGGACATGCTTGCAATATAGGCGCTAAAGCATCTAAAGGTAAATATTTATTGTTTTTAAATTCAGACACATTAATTCATGATAATTGTCTAATAAGATGTATTTATTATTTGAAAACACATGAAAACATAGGAGTGCTTGGAGCTAAAATTGTATTAATGGATGATACGTTGGATCATGGATGCAAAAGGGGATTTCCGACACCAAGCGCTGCATTTTTTTATTATATTGGATTGGATAAAAGATATCCTAATTCAAAGAAATATGGTGCTTATAGGCAAACTTTCATTGATGAGTCATCCATTAATGAAGTTGATAGTATATCAGGAGCGTTTTTAATCATTCCTAAAAAGTTATTTGAAAAAATTGAAGGGTTTGATGAGACTTTTTTTATGTATGGCGAAGATTTGGACTTATGCTACAGAGTTAAAGAAAATGGATATAAGGTGATATATTATGCAGATGCGGTAATAACTCATCTAAAAGGTCAAAGCGGTCTTCATAAATCTTCTAAAATTGTTATTTATCATTTCTATAATGCAATGATTTTATTTTACAATAAACATTATAGGAGAAAATATAATTTTTTTGTAACATCAGCTGTGTATTTAGCAAATAAAATTAAATATTGGCTGA
>DIVM01000255.1 GCA_002435835.1 Firmicutes bacterium UBA6132 | reverse complement strand
GAATAATGTTAATTATCATGGTCATGTAGAAAATAATTTAATCGGAAATATATTATCGCAGAATAATCTTTTTATTTTTACAAGCAAATGGGAAACACTAGGATTTAGCGTTGTTGAAGCGCTTTGCTTGGATTTGCCTGTTATTGCATTTAATATTGCTGGTCCCAATGACCTAATAGAGCATAATAAAAATGGCCTTTTGGTTGAATCTGTTGAAGAGTTTATTAAAGGTATAAAAGATTTTGTTGATGGTAAGTATCATTTTAAAGATATTTCAAAAATTATTAAGGAAAAATTAGAACCTATAAAAATTTATAACGAATTGTATGAGCTATTTAAAGTATGTAAAAAAGAAAATTAGGTTTTTTATATCACTATATTTTTTATCAAGGTTTTATTTATTAAATGATATAAAATATATATTAAAAAAATATAAATTCACTTGCAATTCACTTGATTTTAGAAGTGGCAGAAAATATTGAAACCTCATGAGCAAAATATCAGATTTTTATTTTAAACACAGATTCTTATTTTTTTTAATTTTTATTTCTCTTATTTCACACTGGTATCTTTTTTTTGATCTTAAAATTTTAAATTATGGAGATTGGTCTTATTATTCAAATTCACAATTGGGCATGCTTAAAAACTATTCGATGTATATATCTCCCGAGGGTTTTGGAACTCAAATGGTTTTTCCAAATAATTGGATTTTTTATTTGATGTATTATATCCTTGGCTTAATAAAGCTTAGCTGGGATATAAGTACAAGAATATTATTTCTTCTCCCAATTGTAGTATTGACACCCGTATTCTCATATTTGCTCTTCTTTAAAATATCCAGAAATAATATTATTGCATTTGCAAGCGCATCATTGTATTCTTTTAATACTTTTTTTTTAAAATTACAATTAGACCATATAACTTATGCATTTCTATGGTGGATTTTACCAGCACTTCTGTTAAGTACTTTATGTTTTGTCGAAACAAAGAATAAACGATATCTTGTATTTAATGCTTTATTGGTTTTTATAGCTATAGTATATGAAATAAGAGTAGCAATTATAATAATAGTTTTTCTTTTTCTATTTCAAATATTCTATCTGATTTTTAATAAAGGAAATGCAAAAACAAAAATAAAAAATTCTTTATTTTTATTTTTTAGCTATATTTTTGGAATTTTGTTTCATTTATACTGGATAATCCCAGTTTTTAAACAGATTAACTCTCCTAATAGCATAATGTCATTTGCATCAGATGAAGTTTTTGTTCCTTTTTATGATATCCTCGATTCTATGACTATACATCAATACTCCTGGTATAATAATTACGTCTTAGAACCATTTGTAAAGCAGCCGATAGAACTAAGATATTTTTTAATTCCCTTGTTTTTTCTATTAGGAATAATTTATTTTGATAATCTAAAAATCTATAAAAAAATCAAAAACTTTTTCCTTTTTTTTCTTCTAATTCTTTTAATTTCAATTTTTTTAGGTAAGCAGCAAAATTCTCCACTGGGGAATGTCTATATATGGCTTTTTAATAATGTTCCTTTTTTCAATCTGTACAGGGAAAGCTCCAAATTTTTTATATTGATTGCCATAAGTGCTGCTTTCTTTTTTGGAATTGGGCTTAAAGAGTTTGCTAAAAAATTTTCAAAAAAGAGTAAAACTTTTTCCATTATATTAATTATTGGAGTTTTGTTTCTTACCTCATTTAATAATCTAGAACATTTTTTTGATCAAAAAATCGGTCAGATGACAAAAGGGGTAAGTATACCTAATGATTATAATAAGTTTGAAGAATATATTATTAAGGATAAGGAATTTAATAGAATTTTATGGGTACCAGCAAAATCAAGGTGGGGCTATTTTTCTGAATTGCATCCATATATAAGTCTGGTTTATAGCAACTCTACAAACTGGAAAAATATTGATGACAATGATGATGCAAATGAAAAATCTATTTTATATCATTTAAATGAAAATTATGCTGATAATCTGCTGGATGTAAGCTCTATAAAATATGTTGTAATCCCGATTGACAGTCCCGAAAGCAATGATTCTTTTTTTAAATATTATGACAAGAGAGGTGTATTTATTGATAATATTTCAAATTTAAAATATTTACATAAAGCAAATTTGAACATGGAGGAATTGCTTGTATTTGAAAACCTGGATTATAAACCTCATATTTATTTAACAAAGGAATTAGAAAATATATTTAAAGACACTGGAGTTGAAGAAATAGAATTTTATCAGGAGAGCCCTGTAAAGTATAAAATAATCTTAAAAAATTTAAATAGTAAGAAATTTTTGAATTTTTCGGAAGCATTTGACTTTAATTGGAAAATTAGAATAGGTGAATTCAAATGGTGGTCAGGTTTTTTTGATAAAAATTTTTATTTGCCAGAAGATTTACATTTAAAGAATAACGCTAACTTAAATTCATATATTATTGACCCGGTTTTCATTAAGGAAAATATTCCAAAAGATAATTACATATTAAATGGTGATGGCAGCATCAATATGGAGATAACATTGTTTTACTATCCGCAAGCTTATTTTTATATTGGGCTCTTACTGACATTTATTATTTTATTGGTTTTAATTATTTGTTTTTTTATTTTTAGGTTTAAGAAAAAACGCATAAGAAAATTGATTTAATGTAGGTTTTATTATTAGACAAAACAAGAAAGTTTAACTTTTCTAAGAATTTTTAGGCGAGAGATAATGAATAATAATAATTATAGTTTCAGACAGAAAAATAGATTACCAGAACTGTTATTAATTTTATTACTGATTTTTGTGATAGTTCTTTCTTTTAGCAGCTATAA